>SMWK01000270.1 GCA_004356895.1 Gammaproteobacteria bacterium | reverse complement strand
GTTTGCGATGACGCCGTTGGGTATCGTAATTTCCACATCGTCACGAGTCAGCAGCCGCGTACTGCGCAGGCCAATCGTAGTAACCTTGCCTCGCTCACCGGTGTCGAGATTGATGTAGTCGCCGATCTTGTATGGCGCATCTGCAACGATAAAAAATCCCGAAAACAAGTTGGCCAATGTATCTTTGGCCGCAAATCCGATCGCGATTCCAACGATACCGGCCGAGGCCAACCAACCAACAGGATTGATTCCCCAGACAAGCAACAACACGTAGCTACCGATCAGTATTGTGATCAGCTTTGCTGAAAGGTCGATCATCGGCATCGTACGCGCCTCGACCAATCTAAACCGGCTCTGATGGCCCAGGATGTCCAACAGCGAAGTGGAGATGCGGAACGTCGCGCGCATCCAGCTTACGACAATTACCGAGAGCAATAGTTTGACGACGATCTGTGTTCCAATTGGCAGCTGAGCTGCGTTTATCGCCAGCGTCAGTCCGAAGTACAACACCGTGGTGAAAACCGGCTTTCGTAAGTGCTGGAGAAGTTGGTCGTCAAGCATCGAATTGGTCATGTTGGCAAGGCGGCCGAGACTCCGGAAAATTGTGAACCGCAGCGCGAGCGCAAACAGGTAGAACGCTCCCGCAACAATCAACGCACCAACGATCGGGAACTGCGAGACGACTTCCCAAAAAGGAAGCAGCGCATCCGGCAACCAATCAGCGACAGTCGGCAGGTTTTCCGATAACTGCTCGATCTCGACGGGTTCTGTGGTGCCTGCTTCGGCCATACGAATTTCCTCTGGTTGGTGCTAACTTCGCATCAGTTTTTCACCAGCACAACGCTAGTCCGGCGTCTCTTTGTTCTGCGTGTCCTGGCCCGGGGTAACAAACAGCATGGTTGTCGGCGCGTTGGGACGTGCTGTATGCCACGTCCCTTTCGGAACCATGACATAGGAGCCGGGTTCGTTTACCCGGATCGTCTTATCACCTTCGGCCGTACGCAGCACGAAGTCCACGTCGCCAGAAAGCAGGTAGACGAACTCATCGCCGTGGGGGTGTACCTCCCAGGTTGGCCAGGGTTCATCAAAGTCGTGACGCGAAATCAGTACGTGTCCGGCAAAAGTACCAAACTCACCAAGCTCCTCGTAAAACCGCGGGGTGATGGCTTTTGCAGTGGCGTCTCCTGATGGGCTCATTATGATACGAGTACTGTTGAAGTCGTATGGACCGGGATCGATCGGCATGTCGGTCTCTCCTTGACTTGGCTGGTCTATCCTACCTCGACATCATCACCCGGGCGACTTCGGCTCATCTCAGGTGCTGGTGTTCTAGTGCAGCAACAGCATCATGATCTCTTCCTCGACATCACGCAGTTTATCCTTGCCGAAAAAGATCTCTCCGTTCACGAAAAACGTCGGTGAGCCAAACGAACCGATTTCTACGGAGCGTTCCGTATTTGTTATCAGTGCCTGCTTCACCTCGGGATCCTGCATGCCCGCCATGAGTTCATCCACTGGCAGATCGGATTCAGCAAACGCAGATTTCACCACATCCTGGTCGTCCATCTTCTTCGGTTCAGCCCACATATGGCGATACACTTCGTCGACGTAACGCTCGAGAAACCCCGTCGTCTTGGCGTAAACCGCACCGCGCATGAGTTGTAGCGTGTTGACCGGGAAGTGGGGATTGAATGCGAAGTTGTCAATCGAGTGCCGGGTGAGGAAACGCTGCATCTCGATATTGCCGTACTCGCCTTTGTTTTTGATTCCTCGCAGCGTAACCGCGGGTGATGCGTTACCCGTCGCCTTGAAAATCCCACCCAGCAGTACGGGAATGTATTCGAACGTGACGCCTGTGCGCGCTTCGATCGCGGGGATGACCAGATGACTCAAGTAGGCGTTGGGACTACCAAAGTCGAAGTGGAACTCGACGGATACCGTCATGATATATGCCTCTTGAGTTCAATCGATAAACTATCGCGCTGTCATCCATGCGTTTAGCGTTTTGTTACTCTACGATCCGCCAGTGGACTGTAAACTTCAAGCCCTTTAACGACGTGAGGCAATGGCTAACGTGTTGCCACCAGGGTCTTTGAAAAAAGCCATCCATTCTTCGGTACCCGGATTGTCGAAGACGCCATCTTCGTCCCGGTGGATCATGTGCGGTTCACCCTCGAAGGTCACGCCCTGGTCCGTTAGCGCCGCGTGTGCACTGTCCACGTCATCAACCCAGAAATACAATGTGGCAGGGGCAGCACTCGCTTCGAACATGAGACGAACACCGTTGAAGTCGAAGAACAGTATTCCAGGCGGATCGAACTCGGCGATAAACTTCGCACCCAGCACATCCCGGTAGAACCGACACATCTCGTCGTGTTCACCGCCATGGGCCGCTACCTGGTGCAATCGAGTGATTCTCATACCTCCTCCCACTTACTTGACGTATACTTAGCAAAGCTAAACGATAATTTAGCAATACTAACTAAATGTCAACACGTTCTGACCACGCACGCCAGCTGAATTCGAAGATCACTCATCTGATCCGGCGTATCCGCCATATCGATGAGAGTCAGGGTGTCGGTCGAGCAAAACTTTCGGCACTCGCCGTACTGCACTTCGGCGGGTCGCGTTCGCTCACGGAACTCGCCAAGGCAGAGCTGGTTACCCCGACAACGATGCACCATATAGTCAAAGGCCTGCTGAACGACAAACTGGTTCGAAAACTACCGGATCCAACAGATAAGCGGCGCCAGGAAATCCGCCTGACTCCGAAGGGTGAGGAGGTCATCATGAAAGCTCAGGCTGCGCGTCTGACTTTTCTCGAAATGTTGTTAGTTGGGCAGCCAACCAAACGAATTACCGAAACGATTGCACTTCTCGAGGCGATGGAGGAGAGACAATAACGTCGTATTGTTTGGACACGAAAGCGCACAGGAAGGATAGGCCATGAAACACGAGCGAGGACTCTTCGAGCTTTATGACGATGATCCGGAGCGGGCAGAACAGATACTCTTCGGTTCACGACGCGATTTTCTGAAATTTACAACCGCGACCGCCGCTGTTTTTGGCGCACCAATGATATTTGCCCGCAACCTGCCGCCTGGTTTGATACCAATCTCCCTCGCAGAGGCTGGCACACTGACCTTAACCACGATTCCGGGCAAGGAGCCGATGATCGTCCTCAACGACCGACCGCTGAACGCCGAGCCTCTGGCCCACCAACTGGACGATGCCGTAACCCCCGCGACACGCATGTTTGTTCGCAACAATGGCATCGTTCCAAGCCCGAGCGACGCAGACGCATGGAGGCTGACGATTACCGGCGAGGCAGCGGCGCGGGAAGTCACCTTCTCCATCGAGGATCTCAAGCGCCAATTCGACCACCACACTTACCAGCTACAGCTCGAATGCGGCGGAAACGGCCGGGCCGAATTCCGCCCACCGGCCTCGGGTAACCAATGGCGCCTGGGCGCAATAGCCTGTCCGAGATGGACTGGTGTGCGCTTGAAAGACGTCCTGGACAAAGTTGGTACGGAACCGATCGCTCGGTACGTCGGCTACGAAGCCGCCGACCTCCACTTGAGTGGTGATCCGACCAAACAAGCTATCTCCCGCGGTGTACCCATGGCAAAAGCGCTCGAAGATGAAACCCTTATTGCCTGGGCAATGAACGACGAGCCCATCCCCGCTTTACATGGTGGTCCGTTGCGTCTGGTCGCCGGTGGTTGGCCGGGCTCGGTATGCGGCAAGTGGCTGACCCGCCTGCTCATTCGCGATCGTGTACATGACGGTGCAAAAATGGGTGGAAAGTCTTATCGGGTGCCCTGTGAACCAGTCGCAGCTGGTAGCGAGGTTGCGGATTCTGCCATGTGCATCATCGAGAGCATGCCAGTCAAATCGCTGATCACGTTCCCTAGATCCGGCATCACTCATAACTCGAGTCAGCCTATGGCCTTGCGTGGTCATGCCTGGGCGGGTGACCTGGCCGTACAGGCGATCGCCGTATCCATTGACTTCGGTCAAACCTGGCAACCCGCGCAACTGCAACCGCCCGCTAACCGCTTAGCCTGGCAACGCTGGCATGCGCTGGTCACTTTTCCAGGCAGCGGCTATTTTGAAGTATGGGCGCGCGCCACCGATTCGGCCGGCCGCAGCCAGCCAATGGTGTTGCCTGGGTGGAACCCGCGCGGTTATCTGAACAACGCCTGTCATCGCCTCGCCGTACAGGTTCTTTGAGGTGTCGACTGGCCGCTTACGGCACCCGCTGCGCGCCTGGTTGATAATGGTTGTCTTGTCCAGCGCCTGGCAGGCCGCAGCCCACGATGGTGAGGTGATGGTGCAAACCTACTGCGCCGCTTGCCACTCCCTGACGCTGGTCTACAGCCAGAGTGGGAACAAGCAATTCTGGCGCAACACGATCGATCTCATGCGCGCAAAACACAATCTCGGCCCCATTCCACCCGCGTTTGAGACGTCCATCATCGATTACCTGGCCAAACGTGCGGTCGAGCGACCCATTGTGCGCCGGGCACTGCTCGAACCCGCTTTTCTGCCAGAGGCGCGATGACCACATCTTCCGGCGCAATAATTAGCCCCACGAGACGCCAGCACAACTGCGAACTGCACTGAATTGGGGTAGGCTCTACAAAAAATTATGCAGAACAACCAACTCGACCGTGTCCTGTTCGGCGCCAGTGTTTCCCTGGTAGTCATCGTCTGCGTGCCTATGATCCTGGCTCCGGAGCAAGCAGCAGTCACAGTCACTGCACTTTATACCTGGATTGCCAATGAGCTTGGGCTGCTCTACCAGTGGGCGACTATTGGCTCGATGCTGGTGCTTATCTGGCTCGCGTTCGGCAAACACGGTAATTGTCGACTTGGTGGCGCCGATGCACGCCCCGACTTCAGCACCATCAGTTGGATGGGGATGCTGTTCTGCGCCGGGATCGGTGCGGGCCTCCTTTACTGGAGCCCAATCGAATGGGCCTCCTACCTCGACACCCCACCGTTTGGCTTGCCCGCTGGTTCTGCCGACGCACGCGAGTGGGCGGCGACATACGGCATATTCCATTGGGGGCTGTCAGCATGGTGCCTGTACTGCCTGCCTACTGTCGCAATCGCCTACCCCTACTATCAGCGCAACATTCCCTATCTGCGCCTCTCAACTTCGTTGGTTGGCTTGTTTGGCGACTCAGTCGTGCACAAACCATTGGGTCGTATTGTAGATCTCGTGTTCATCATTGCCCTCATCGGCGGCACGGGTACATCGCTTGGCTTGGCCACGCCGATGATCGCCGCTTGCATGACTGCGCTGCTCGGCCTGGCCGAATCATTGGCAATGGACATCACCGTCATGTTCATCGCTGTTTCGCTCTTTTCTATCAGTGTTTACCTGGGACTCGAAAAAGGCATCAAACGATTCAGCGATGCGAATGTGATCATGGCCGGCATCTTCATCGTTTTTGTCTTGATTGCCGGTCCTACTTTCTTTCAGTTGAAAATGGGTACCAACAGCTTAGGGCTGATGCTCCAGGATTTCGTACGACTCAACACGTGGACCGATCCCATTCTCGAAACGGGATTCGTGCAGGATTGGACAATCTTCTACTGGGCATGGTGGCTTGCCTACGGTCCGTTCATGGGCTTGTTTGTCACCCGCATTTCCCGTGGACGCACTCTCAAACAACTGATTCTAGGCATGGTTGGTTTCGGTACGCTGGGTTGTGCGCTCTTCTATATAACCCTCGGCAACACTGCGATGTGGATGGACATGCAAGGCATCGTCGCTGTACAGGAACTCGTAACCACAGGCAATGCCGACACCGCCATCGCGATGGTGATACAGGCTTTACCCTGGCAACCCTTACCTCTGCTGGTGTTTACGGTAATGGCTTTCATCTTCGTCGCAACAACCTACGATTCGGCCTCCTACGCCATCGCCGCGGCGGCGACTCGACGCCTTGCCGCCGGTGCCAACCCTGCCCGCTGGCATCGCGTGTTCTGGGCATTCGCCCTCGCAGTCCTGCCGATCACGCTGATGGTGGTAGGCGGCTTAAAAGCGATTCAATCCACCGTGCTGGTAGTTTCCCTGCCGTTACTTGTCATCGGCGTATTGATGACCTGGTCGCTCATTCGAACCCTGCGCGCCGAACCACCCCCAGAGACTGACTCATCACCGCCCTAAAAGTGGCGCAAAACCACACGTTGAGGTCACTTTTTGTTTTGAGCCCTGAACCGCGCATAGGCGTTCGGCGCTTCGGCGTCGAACGTCGCGGTCATCTCCGGCATCGGGTATTTCAGCCCCGTTGCACAGTTGAATAGAACAACCCTATCTCCACTGCCGATCAACCCTTTGAGGCGTGCCTGACGATAGGCGGCATAAGTAGCCGCGCCTTCCGGGCAGAGCAACAATCCCTCACTAGTGGCGACCTCAGCCTGGCATTCATTGATGTCAGCGTCCGATACAGCAAGTGCTGCACCGCCTGAGTCACGAACCGCACGCAGAATCAGAAAATCGCCGAGTGCCACCGGGACACGAATGCCGGACGCAATCGTACAGGCATTCTCCCAGGGCTCGGCGAACTCTTTACCCTCCAGGTAGGCACGGACTATCGGCGCGCAACCCTCTGACTGTACGGCAAACATCTTTGGCCGCTTGCTGCCAATCCAGCCGATGGCTTCCAGTTCGGCAAACGCCTTCCACATGCCGATCAACCCAGTACCACCCCCGGTCGGGTAGAAAATGGCATCCGGTAACTCCCAATCGAATTGTTCGGCAAGCTCGAACCCCATCGTCTTCTTGCCTTCGATGCGGTACGGCTCGCGCAGCGTTGACAGATCAAACCAGCCGACCGCTTCCGTACCAGCACCAACAATGCGGCCACAGTCGTTGATCAGCCCATCGACCCGATAGACGTCGGCTCCCTGGAAGGCGATCTCACGCAAGTTGACCTCCGGGGTATCCGCGGGGCAGAACACGGTCGCCTTGAGCCCTGCACGGCTCGCATACGCTGCGAGCGCGGCACCCGCATTGCCGTTGGTGGGCATGGCGAGATGGGTAATGCCCAGTTCTTTGGCCATAGCTACTGCAACACATAAGCCACGCGCCTTGAATGACCCGGTAGGGAGCCGGCCCTCGTCCTTCACCCAAAGCTCGCCTGAGTCACCGGCTGCCAGACGTCTCTCCAACCGTATCAGGGGAGTGACGACCTCGCCAAGATCGAGGCGATTGCCGGTCTCGGCTACCGGCAGGAACTCCCAATAACGCCATAGACCGCCACTGCGCCCGGCCAATTCAGCCTTGCTGACGGCGTCCCCCAGTCGCCGCATGTCATAACGCACAAGCAAAGGTTTACCGGCTGCGGATACACCCAGCGGCTGTCCGGCCGGATAACGCTCCCCGGTGAGCGAACATTCCAGATGGCTGACAAAATTCATGGGGTGTACTCCAACAACCTGTTATTGACCGAAGAAATCCATACCCTGCAAATAAGCCAGCATTTGCTTACCACCGAGCGTTAAGTCCAGCAAAAATCAAGACTATTTCATTTCTCCATTATTCTTCCGGTTTTCGAGGAATTTTGTCACAACACGCAGCAAATTTATTTGCTAAACCTAAGTCATGGGTTGAGGCATGGAAGCCAGATAGATGAAAGCAACGAAGACAACATTCCACCTGTTGATTGCGGTATTGATGAGCGTGACATTCGGGTGCGTAACTTACGAGGAAGGCAGCTTACTGCAGTTGCAACATCAGCAGGAACAACGCCTTTATATTGGTTGTGTGAATGTTCAGATGGATCGCAACATGCAATACGTGGTCGATATCAGCGCCATCGCAGGGGCCTGCCGATCCTGGGCAAAAAAGCGGATGAAACCCTATTTGCCAACTGGCAACAGGCGTTCCAACCAGCTCGCCAGGTAATCCTCGACTACCTCAACTCTGCAGGGTTGGAAAGAATCGGATAGTACCCCGCACTGTTTCACCATCCACCCTGGTGCTCTAACATCTTCGATCAAGACACACGGTGGGCGGCAACGATGACGATCCGCTTCAAACAATGCGCGATTACGATGTTTTCATGTCTCACTTTGATCTGGGCGGTTTCTCTCGCTGCGTTGACAAGCGAAGATATGCTACTGCAGCTCGCGTTGATCCCTCGCACCACGGATGGTCTGATCGGCGTGCTGACTATGCCACTGGTACATTATTCGCTTCCTCATTTAATGGTGAATACAGCACCTTTTGCAGTCATGACGGTGCTGATTGCACTACGCGGAGTCGGCTACTACCTCACGGCGACCTTCTCGATCATCCTCCTCGGTGGGCTTCTCGTGTGGCTGTTCGCCCGTGCTGGTGCCCATGTCGGGGCAAGCGGGCTATTGTTCGGTTACTTCGGCTTGCTGCTCGTGCGTGGTTTATTCGACCGTCGGATCTCATCGATAGTCATTGCCATAGTTGTGGGAATTTCTTATGGCGGCATCATCTGGGGCGTGTTGCCCCGAGATGGTGCAATCTCCTGGGAGGCACATCTGTTCGGGTTGTTGGCCGGAGCCATCGTTGCACGCGCCATGGCTCGCTTTCCCAGCGCTGAAGCTAACCGGGCGGGCTAGCCAATCAAGCATTAGTCAGCTTCGGCTTCAGCCGCCATCTTCGGCTTCAGCCGCCATCTTCGGCTTCAGCCGCCGTCGCCTAAGTCCGCTCGTACGGCTGTCCAGCTATCCACGGCCGCTTGCACCTCGTCGAAGTCCTTGGCGAGCTTTACACATCCCGCGAAGGCTTCGCTCAGTACCTGCGTCTTGGTCTTTCCGGCGAAGCTCAACAGACACACACACAGGCCTTTGAAATTCTCAGCAACAAAAAACTCAGGCCTAGCCTTGCCCCGTTTCGCGTTCGGCCAACTACGCCGCAGCACCCATGTTTTCGGGTCCTTCTTAGCCGGCGTCTTGAGGTGAAATTCATGTGCATCTACAGCGCCGGAAGATGCGCTCACCAACTTATGCCATTTCATGGACCTTTGAGTATCTGCGTTAGCCCAAACATCCGTGCCTTCAAGGTCACGGACCCACTGGGCGAGCACCTGTTTCTCCGAGGGTTTTTTTGGTTTTTTTGCGGGCGTTGTCCTGGGCGTTTTTGTGCTCGCCGCCTCTTTGCGTGGCTCCTTGCCTGCAGTGGGGGGCTCGTCTACCGACGGCGGTGACTCGGTAGCGGTTTTTTCTGCGAGTGCCTCTACCTCCGTTGCCAGCTCCGTGAATCCTGCGCTTCGTAACTCTTCCAGAAGAAGTGGCGCGCCTATCAGACTGTCCGCAATTCGGCGTTTGCATTGGTCGTTGTTATCAATGGCACCACCCATTCCTCGATCAGTTCGCCAAACGATGCGACAACGCCAGCCGTTGGAAAATAGTGTTGCGGTGGTTTTAGGCCATTTCAGATCAAACGATTGCATGGCAACAACTCCTTCAGGCAAGTGGCGTCAAGTGACAGTGTAGTGCCCGAACTCCCGCAAGTAGTAAGTGCGTCGGGCGCGCTTGCGTGGAACTTCAACCGTTGGCGTCCAACTTCGCCACGAGATCACTGATTTCGCGCAGTTTGGCGTCACAGCGATGCAGCCGCGATCGTTCGCGCGCAAGTATCAACTTGAACAAACGCCGGCGCATCTGCTGCGGATCGTCGACTACATCACCTGCTGCCCGCAAAAGGATATCAACGAGGCGATCCGCACCGTTCAAACGACCCCACAGATAGTCATGCTCGCGGTATCCACGATTAAAGAAGCCAAGAAAGCCCATAAACTCACGGCACTTCAAACCGCTGAAAGCATCATTGAGCATGGCACAGTCATCAGGGCTGACTCGCTCCACCCGGATCGGCGTGAGCGGATCGGGACCCCCTTCCTCAGATCCCGGTGTCATCAACAATACATCGTAAACCGGAAAACCTACATAGTCGGCGATGAGCGTTCGTTTGACGGGTTCGTACTCGAGCTGCTCATGAAACTCATGAAAAGCCTCATCGAACTCGTGGTCGAAAGCACGAAGTCCTAACGAATCCGATAAGTCACTGAACAGCGATACGCCATCGTCCTTCGCGAGCGGGATGCGGCCCGCCGCTTCCGCGAGCCTGACGATCAGATCATCCTCGATCACCTTCGCATGCCTGAGCTGATGCACCCGGTCCAGGAACCCATACGCTATAGGTTTGAACTTCTCCAACGCCCCGGCAGAATCTGCGTCCATGCTGGAGATGTCCTTGTGCTGGTTTAGCCGGCGGATCAGAAACTGCAGGCGACGAATGCGAAACGTAACATCGAAGCGATCCAGAAAACCGTCCTGCAGATTGTGCTGACTCCACTCGTCAGCCTGATCATCCACATGCCACCATTGTTGAACCGATTGGGTCATGGCGATACGCGTTTCCTCCTGATTGGGGTGCTCCGCAAGAAGTGCCCATTCTTTTACCAGCGCATCCGTTAATCGCCACACGCGCCTTTGCACATAAGCACGGTAAGCAGGACCCATCTCTTCAGCTGCGCGATTCACCATTCCCAGGCGCAGCCCCGTTAATACCGCAACGTCAAATGGTCGATGGTCGTACTCGCCGCGAAGTTCATCCACCAACCCCCGGATGTAATCCCGGTTGGCGTCGACCACCCGGCGATTCGCGCGCACTCTCGTATCCTGTGCCATGATCTCGTTGAGGTCATCGAGAATCGGCTGATTACGGGGAATGGTCGAATAAGACGCGCGTATCGTGCTCAGGTAACCCAGGTCGTACTCCGTATGGACACTCTCTTCGATACTCGGGTCTGGCTCGATATAGACGATGTAACGTTCGACCTGCCGATCGGCAGCGCGTTGACTCAGGGCTTGGAGCGCGATGGCGAAGGGTTTGTTGTTGATGATTCCACCGTCCACAAAATAACGCTCACTGGGATCGAAGCGACGATGGGCCGGGGTGCCATCTGAACAGAACAGGTTGCTGGACAGGAACCGTCGTTCATGTAACCAATCCTGATTACGCACACGCAACACCTCAATCATCTCTGCATGATGAAAGGGCGCAAATGCCCCGGCAATGGATGAGCTCGCTCGAGCTGCCCATACCAGACCCGGATTGTTGGCATCGGCAAAATCGCTGACGGCTCGCCCGCCGTCGGTTTCTTCATGGGTCAGCCGACAAAACGTACCGTGTTCCAGTTCCCTGGCAACCAGTTCTTCATGGAGGCGGATGGTTCTGGGATAGCCAACCAGGTCGGTGACGCTCGAATAAACATCAAGCCGCTGTCCTTTTGGCAACAAAGTGCTTCCCGGACGGCGCGTAGCGACCATTTCCTCGAGGGCATCCAACAGGTGACGGCACAGTCGGGATCCCTGAAAAGGTGGCCGGAACCAGGACGAGCGTACAAGGCGCGTGAGCTTCTCCCGCGTTTCGGTATTCTGCCCGATATCCCGCGGCAACCAGAACGACAAGATCCGTAAAAACGGATACAGGTACCATTTCCGCCAGCGGGAAACGTTCTCCCGGCCGAGATACTCCACATCCATTTTGTTCAGCCACAGCGAGGTCTGGGAATCCAGCAATGCATCGTCCACCACGGCCTTGCCAAGCATGACGCCGTTGATCGCTCCGGCTGAAGCTCCGGCAATGACATCGATGACCACCCGGAACCCGTCCTTTTTGTTGATCTGCTTCAGTAGCTCGAAATACACCTCCTCGGTATCCGATTCGCGCGTATCCGGGCCCTCAGCAAAACTTTTATCCGTGGCAAGTTCGATCCCCATTTCGTGGAGGACCTTCGACGCGCGCACCAGCTTCAGCAGCTCTTTGGTCACCCCATGCATGTACACCGCAAGAGAAGCACCGCCGTAGATAACTATCGCAAGCCGCAGTTCTTTCTTCGCCATGACGTGATTATACCGTTCTGTACTGCATCAATGACTTACCGGTATCGCACGGGTAAAAGTCATCAGATCACCACATTGCCAGCGGAGGCTATAATCCCCACGAGTTACCGGGCAAGCGCCGCACGACCAGGAAATCCAATGCTGAATTTCAATGATTACCAACAACATGATGCGCTGGGTCTCGCCAGCCTGATTCGCAGCGGCGAGCTTTCCGCAAGCGAAGTTCTCGAGGCTGCGATCGATCGCGCCGAGTCCCGAAATCCCGATATCAACGCACTGGTGGCAAAAACCTACGACGAAGCCCGGGCTACCGCTAAAGCTGCTTTGCCCGACAGCCCAATCGCCGGGGTACCTTTTCTCATAAAAGATCTCGCCTACCTGAACGGCGTCCCTTGCACTTACGGTAGTCGTCTTTACGCGGACAACCGCGTGGACCACGACGCAACTGTAGTTGAGCGCTATCGCGCAGCAGGTCTGGTGATCTTCGGCAAAACCAACACACCCGAATTTGGCTTGAACGTGGTTACTGAACCGGCACTGTTCGGGCCCTGTCGCAACCCATGGAACACCGACCACACACCGGGCGGCTCGAGCGGTGGTGCCGGCGCCGCGGTCGCAGACGGCTGGCTACCTGTGGCCCACGCCACCGATGGGGGCGGCTCGATCCGCATTCCGGCGTCATGTTGCGGCCTCGTCGGCTTAAAACCCACACGCGCCCGTAACCCAGCCGGACCGGATGTGGGAGAGGGCTGGGGCGGTATGTCCACCGGGCATGTGCTAGCTCGTTCCGTTCGCGATAGCGCGGCTTTTTTAGATGCCACCCACGGACCCGCCCTCGGTGATCCATACCAGGCACGACCGTTCGAAGGCTCCTACCTCCAGCAACTCACCCATAGCTTACGACCGTTACGGATCGCGGTGGAACGCAACACCATGACCGGTGTTGCGCCTCACGAGGAATGTATCAACGCGGTTGAACGTGCGGCAAAGTTATGCGAACAACTTGGCCATCATGTAGAAGAGGCTTCTCCCGAGATCGATCGTGAGCTCTTCGGGATCGCCACCGGTGTGATCGTGGTGGGTAACATCGCCAACTCCGTTTACGGGCGGGTGAAGGCACTGGGACGAGATTTGCGAGACGACGATATCGAACCGCACACACGCTTCATGGCAGAATCCGGCCGTCGGCTCACAGCACAAGACTATGCTCACGGGATTCAAGTAATCCATCAAGCAGGCCGCACCCTGGCCCAGTTCCACGAGACTTACGACGTGATGTTAACGCCAACGCTCGTTTGTCCGCCGGTGCGCGTCGGGTTCCTCGATACCGTCACTGACTATGATGCTGACGCTTACAACCAACGGTTCGTCCAATTCTGGGGCTACACCAACCTCCAGAATGCTACCGGACAACCGGCAGTTTCACTCCCCTTACACTCATCGTCAGACAATTTGCCGGTGGGCGTGCAGTTCGTTGGCCCGGTTGGCGAGGAACTCATTCTGCTGCAGCTGGCTGCACAACTGGAAGAAGCAGCACCCTGGTTCGGCACAACGCCCCCTCGTTAACGCTTGTCCGGAACGCTTGTCCAGAGAGTCAGCGCAATAAAGTGAACTCAATCCGGTAATCCCAGAACCCGCTTGGCTATGATGTTGCGCTGGATTTCGTTGCTCCCGCTGTAGATCGAACTTGCCCGGTAATACAGCCAACGGCGGGTGGTTTCGAGTTCAGCCTCGCTAAACGTTGCTGCGTCCCAACCGAACCCTCGAGCACCACGCATCTGGGTGAGCAGGTCGTAATACTCCTGCTGGAGTTCGCTCCCGTACACCTTGAAGATCGAGGTGACCGGACCGGGCGTGCCACCATCGGACTCTTCCACCGCGCGCCGTTGAGCCAGACGAAACACTCGGTTGTTCATCTCATGACGCAGCACACTCGCCCGGTACTGGGGGTCTTTGATTCGACCGTCACGTTCTCCGAGACAGCGTTTGGCCTCAGCAGCCAGACCCGTAGCGCCGCTCGCACTGCCACTGACGAGGGACTCCATGCCTGACCGCTCGTGCTGGAGCAGCCGTTTGCCAACAGTCCAGCCCTTGTTCAGCTCCCCAACCAGGTCTTCTTTTCTGGCGATCGCGTTATCGAAGAAAGTCTCATTGAAGGGTGACTCGCCGCTGATGAGCCGAATAGGCTTGACCGTCACGCCAGGCTGGTCCATCGGCAACAGCACGAAGCTGATGCCTTCGTGTTTCGGTGCATCGAAGTCGGTGCGTACCAGGCAAAACATCCAATCCGCATAGTGGGCACCGGAAGTCCAGACCTTCTGGCCGTTGATGACGAAGTGATCGCCCGCATCATCCGCCCGGGTACGCAGGCTCGCCAGATCGCTGCCGGAACCCGGCTCGCTGTACCCCTGGCACCACTCTACTTCGGCCCTGGCAATGCGTGGTAAGTGGCGTAGTTGCTGATCCTCGCTACCCAGCTCGAGCAGCGTCGGACCAATCATGCTGGTTCCAAAGCCCGACAATGCCGGTCGGGCATCGATCCTCCGCATCTCCGCCAGTAGTATGAGGTATTCCTGCTTGTTCAACCCCCCACCGCCATAAGCCGTCGGCCAGGTTGGCACCGTCCAGCCCTTCTCGACCATGCGCTCGAGCCACACCCTTGTGTCGGCATCCTCGATGACGATTTTCGTGCTCCCGTTGGAAATCGGACCGGGTCCACGGGCACCCGGTGGACAATATTCAGCCAGCCAGGCCCTTGTTTCTTCGCGAAACGCTTCTATTTCCGTCGCCATGTAACCCTTCCTTTCGAACTAAAGCGGCAAGTCGCCGATCATATCGCATCGCGTGGTACAGGAAATCGCCAGGTGAGTTTGCGGTCACCCTGATCCCAAACTCCCTCTTCGAGAGATCTCCTGCGCCAGCGTGTGGTTGACCCAACGCATGGAAACGACACCGACGACCACATTTGAAATTCCGGCAGCCGCGTAGATACCCCGGTAGCCGAACCAGGTCTCCAGAAGGAGGGCGAGGGGGACATAAACGATCAACATGCGCGCAACCGACATAATCAGGCTCGGCATGGGTTTGCCCAATGCGATGAAGGTCGACATGGCAACCATGCTCGCTCCGAAGAACCCGTAGGTAACAGGGACCAATAACAAGTATGCATACGTCGCTGCGACAACCCCCGGATCCGCGTTGATGAATCCAATGAGCCATTCGCCGGCACCAGCGAGAACGACGAAAGCCACCAGTCCCCACGCGTAAGAAAACCGATACCCGAGCTTGTGCGCGGTATAGATCCGCGCATGTTTGCCTGCCCCCCAATTCTGACCGACAAACGGTCCCGTGCTTGCTGAGAGCGCCATCAGCACCATGATCGCAAGAGATTCAATCCGCGAAGCGACGCCGAAGCCCGCAACGACTACATGTCCATAGCCAGCTAACAGCGCGACGATCACCGCCATGGAGATTGGCCCAATGAGGTTGCTCATCATCGACGGCAGACCGATACGCATGATCTCGCGCCAGGATTCCCACAAGTCCGCGAAAGGCACCCTTTGGAAACGTAATAGATCGAGTTTCACCAGCACGCGCAGTGTGTAGACGAAAGTGACGATCCGCGAAAGCACGAAACCCCATGCAGCTCCGGCAAAACCAAGGCCTTCCCACATCCCCGGGATACCAAAAATCAGCATCGGGGCCAGCACAATCTGCAGCCCTGCGGCGGTTGCCATGATGATCCCCGGCAAACGCGCATTGCCAACGGCTCGCATGATGATGGTACCCACCATCGGGAGCGCGAAGGCGGGCATGCCAATAAACCAGACTTTCATGTACTGAACCGAGAGAGGCAGGATGTTCGGCTCTGCCCCAAGGAGACGGAATACCGGCTCGAGCAGCACGAAACCGACAGCGGTCAAAACCAGCACAATAATTGCAGCGAGGAGGAACGAATCGGTAGCTAGACGCCGCACCCGTTCGTGATCGCCTGCTCCGATAACCCGGGAAATGATGGACGCGGCGCCAATACCGATACCCATAGACACCATCGACAAGCCCATGACGACCGGAAAGGTGAAGCTCACGGCAGCAAGCTCCAACGTGCCAATCCAACCGACATATATCGTGTCCATCATCGAAGCCACGATCATCGAGGCAATACCGAGAAACATCGGGATGGTCAGGTTGATCAGGTGACGGCCCACAGGGCCTTCGGTGAGGTTCGCGCCGGGTCTCAAAAGCAGCCAACGTTCGCAAGTAACACAGCAGTATAACCCGCTCCGGGGCGGTGCCGGTGAGCGTGAAGTTTCCCCACAACACTTCCGCAAACCCCGCATACAGCCATGGGCTCGAAACGAAATTGATATGCACAACCAGAAAATCCAGTGCGAGCAACGAAGTGGCCAATCCCCATCCCTACCAGGGAAACGGTATGGTCAGTTTGAGACACAAGGCACGTTTTATGGGCTACCACAGGTTGAGAATGCGTGTTATGAGAAAAGATGATGCCAAGGAAGGTACCCATTTCCGCTCCGCTGAACGGGTGTTCTGCCTGAACGGCAAGTGGTATTTCCAGACTCGCGAGCTGGAC
>SMWK01000269.1 GCA_004356895.1 Gammaproteobacteria bacterium | reverse complement strand
GTGACCACGGACGGTGAAACCCTGGTGAACGCCTGGGTCAAGGTCGGTTGGGACAATGCGGTGACCGCGATCGTTCCGCACTCGGAAATGGGTCAGGGGGTCCATACCAGTCTCGCACAGATGCTCGCTGATGAGATGGACGCGGATTGGAACCGGGTGAGCGTGTTGGAAGCCCCAGCCGAGAAAGGGTATGCCAACTATGCATTGGGGCGTGGGTTCCTCATGCCAGGTGTCAATGTACCAGAAATTCTCGTACCGACCGTGAATGGTGCGTTCCTGCAGATCAGCAAAGCGATAAATCTGCAGATTACCGGCGGGAGCTCTAGCGTTCGGGCTACAGGAGTTTACGGAATGCGCGTGGCAGGTGCCGCCGCCCGGGAGATGCTGCTTGAGGCCGCGGCCGATGCCTGGAAGGTTCCCATGGCCGAGCTTACTGCCCGGCAGAGTTTTATCGAGCATGCAGCCTCAGGCCGCCGTGCACCATTTGCGGAATTTGCTGAGGCCGCGGGGTCCGTTGCGCCACCGGCGAAACCGGCACTCAAGAAGCCCGAGGAATTCCAGTTGATGGGTAAGAGCCTGCCCCGCTTCGATATTCCGGCAAAGGTCGACGGCAGTGCCCAATTTGGGATTGATGCCGAAGTTCCGGGTATGAAATACGCCTCGATCCTGCGTTCGCCGGTGTTTGGTGGGGAAGTCAAAAGTCTCGATGACGGTGCAGCTTCTGTTATGCCCGGTGTGCACATGGTTGTTAGTCTGGGTAATGCGGTCGCCGTGGTCGCCGATGGCTACTGGCAGGCAGATCAGGCTCTCAAAAAAGTGGTTGTCGAATGGGACGGTAAAGGCAATGAGACGGTTTCCCAGGAACAGCTATTCGCCCGCTTTGATGCAGCACTTGATGCTGCCGAAGAGCAGGACAATTGGCACGACGACGTCGTCATCGGTGACACACGGGCCGTGATGGCTTCCGGAGAAGTCATCGAAGCGCAGTATCGGGTGCCTTATCTCGCCCACGCCCCCATGGAACCGCTGAATGCAACCGCTTGGCATCATGACGATATCTGTGAAGTGTGGACAAGCTGTCAGAACCCGTTGGGGTTTCGCGCTGAAGTAGCGAAAGCGCTCGATATCGATGACGAGGAGGTGGTGTTGCATAACGCCTATCTCGGCGGTGGATTCGGACGTCGTGCTCAAGGTGATTACGCTGTGCAGGCAGCACTTTTGGCGCGCGTGGCAAAGGTTCCTGTGAAGCTCATCTGGAATCGTGAGGAGGATATCCGGCAGGACAACTACCGCCCGGCGGTGACCAGTCGTTTCAAGGCAGTCCTGGATGCTGACGGCGTGCCGAGAGCCTGGGAGAATGCGTATGTTGACAAACATGAGCCGGCCGAGGCACCCCACATTCCCTACAACGTCGCCAATCAGCTCATTCGTTATGTGGACAGCCCCACCCACGTGCCTTTTGGTCCGTGGCGGAGCGTCGATCACAGCCAGCATGGATTTTTCACGGAATCTTTCGTGGATGAACTGGCGCGTGCGGCCGAGAAGGACCCCTTCGAGTTTAGACGCGATCTACTGGGTGCTGAGTCGCGAGAACGCCACGTGCTCACGCTTGCAGCCGAAAAAGCGGGTTGGGGTACTGCGCTCGGCGCAGGACGTGGACGTGGAATCGCGTTGCAGACGTCTTTCGGCACCATAGTGGCCCAGGTTGTCGAGGTGACTGTAACCGCAGGAAAGGTGCGAGTTGATCGAGTGGTGTGTGCTGTCGATCCCGGTTTCGCAGTATCGCCCGACGGCCTCACCGCGCAGATGGAATCTGGCATCGTCTATGGGCTGACGGCGGCTCTGTACGGTGACATCCAGGTCAAGGATGGTGCGGTAGTGCAGAGTAACTTCCACGATTATCAGATGTTGCGGATGGACGAGGCGCCTGTGATCGAAACCCATATTATCAACAGCGGTGCCGCATGGGGTGGGGCAGGCGAGCCGGGTACGCCTGCGATTGCGCCGGCATTGACGAACGCCATTTTTGACGCGACGGGAACCCGCATTCGACAGCTTCCGGTGAAAAACTACGATCTGCGATATCGGATTCAGGAACCAGAAGAGGTGGTATAAACACCAAGCCTACTTTCGATAGGAGGCTAATGTGGGCGTGGAATTCATCGGCATGATCGGCGTCTCCCCCGAGGGAGGTGCGGCCCGTGTGCATGTCATCGACGGTGGCATCTCCGCAGACTTCATTGTCGAGTTTTCGCGCGTGCATGAGGCGGCTGGGTTCGATCTCGTACTGGTAGGTTATACCTCAGGCGCCGCCGATGGGCTTGCAGTTGCGCAGCACGCCGCTTACCAGACAACGTCGTTACGTTACCTGATCGCTCATCGCCCGGGGTTTGTGGCGCCAACCCTTGCCGCGCGCAAATTTGCGACACTCGATCAGCTCACGGGTGGCCGGATTGCGGTACACATCATCACCGGGGTCTCCGACCGGGAGCAGGCCGGTGATGGGGATTTTCTCGCCAAAGACGATCGCTATCGCCGCTCATCCGAGTACATAGATATCATGCGCCAGTCATGGACGGCGCCTGCGCGGTTCTCTTATGAAGGTGAGTTCTATCGCGTTGAAGATGCTTTCTCACAGATCAAAACCGTGCAGCAGCCCCATCCACCGGTATTTTTTGGTGGCTCTTCTGACTCGGCTACTTTGGTCGGTGGAGCAAAGGCGGACGTGTACGCGCTCTTCGGCGAGCCGCGCACTGCACTCGCCGAACGGATGAAACAGATTCGCCAGATCGCGCGCGAGCATGGACGAACGATCGATTTCAGCGTTTCGCTGCGGCCGATCATCGCACCGACCGAGCCCGAGGCATGGGCGAAGGCTAAAGACATCCTCCGGGAGATTGAGGATAGCCACACATATACCGGCAAGCCGCTCGACAAGAGCGGGGCGCGTATGATGGTCCATGCCGAGTCTGCCGATGTGCACGACGAGCGGCTGTGGATGGGTATCGCTCGTGCCACGGGTGCCGTTGGCAACACGTCCTGTCTGGTCGGAACGCCTGAGCAGGTGGCGGAGTCTCTGGCGGCCTACCACGACCTCGGCGTGAAGTATTTTCTGATCCGGGGCTTCGATCCGGTCAGCGATGCCGCAGAGTACGGAAAAGAGCTGATTCCTATGGTGAAATCGCTAACGGCTGGATAATCGCATACCAAGCCCAGAACGTCTCGCTCACCAATCGAGCACTAAGGAAGCAATGCCCCGCCATCTACATCGATAGTCGAGCCGGTAACGAAATTGTTGCTGATCGCGAAGAGAATTCCTGACGCGACCTCCTCTGCCGTACCCGCGCGCCTGAGTAGATGTTTGGCGGTTGCCTGGGAGAGGAACTTCTCCCGTGCTTCACCCTCCATGGGAAACATGGGTGTGTCGATGATTCCCGGAGAGACGACGTTAATTCGTTTTGGTGCGATCTCGACTGCAATCGCGCGACAGAACCCCTCTACGGCGTTGCCAACAGTGGAGATTGCCGACATTCCGGGCGAGCACTTGCGAGCAGGCGAGCCGCTCACCAGGACGATGCATCCATCCTCGGTGAGATGCGGCAGGGCGGCATGTACGGAGTTGACGTAACCCCAGAGTTTCCGGAAGGAACCCTGAAAGCCGTCGAGATCCATCTTTTCGAAAGGCCCCGTCGCTCGTGGCCCGCCGGTTGCCGCGTTGACGAGTATGTCGATAGGTCCGAGCTCCGCGAACGCCACACCCATGGAGGCTCGATCCAGAACGTCCTGCGCTCGGACTCCAACTGTGTCGCCCAGCACTTCACGCGCTGTCGCGAGGTTCTGCTCGCTGCGGCCCATCACCGTAACGATTGCTCCCTGATCCTTGAGGCTGCGCGCGGCCGCAAGCCCGATACCCGAGGTACCACCGAGAACGATTGCTCGTCTACCGTCGATGTTCATAGATGACTCTCATATATGGTGCCAAAATGGCACCGGGGCTAAATTTTATCGTTCGACATAACCCGTTGACCTGTTATGCCTTGCTGTTCCAGCAGACTGACGATACCCGACTTTCCGATGAAGTGCGCGGCGCCGACGAGAACGAAATATGTCCCGGTGGTATCCAGATAGCGTCCGATTGTTTTTGCCATCCCGACGTTGCGATCGTCCAGGAGACGCTTGTTGAATGCCTGAGAGAGCTCGGAATTTCCTGACTGTTGCTGGATGAGCATCAACAGATCATCGTCGTTGCCAGCGAGCCACGCGGCGAGCATCTCGGCCAATATTGGCTCGATCTCATGCTCGAGATCCAGGGTATCGGCAAGAAGCTGAATCTGTACCTCGACAGGCTGATTGAACAGCAAGTCGAGTTGCCCATCGAAGGACTCGAGCTCAAGCACTTGCCTGTCGTCCAGCTTGGCTCTGAAGTGTTGCTCGAGGCCATATTCGGGCAGGTAACCGAGGGCCTGCAAGCGCAGCACAACCAGCTGATTCATCACCATTGCGGGCTTAAATTGTGCAACCTGCTGAGAGTTGATGCCGTAGCTGGCCAGGCTTTCGTTCAAGCGATTCAGCAGCCCCTTGGGAAGCACCTGCTTCAAGGTCTGGCCGTTTTCCAGTAGGGCGACGTCCATCATCTTGCGTTGCATCTCCTGCAACGGGTACTTTTCGGTGTCAACTTCGACCACCAATAGCGCAGATTGCTCGAAAGCTTTCTCAAGCTGCGGGGCGAGAGGGTAGAGGGTGGGTTTGAGTATGTGAATGGATCCTGCCAGATAAACCGTCGCCGTATCGGAGGTGTAGCGCCAGAGGTACAACGGGTGCGGGCTGTCGGGTACCTGAGCACGGATATCGGCGCCCGTCGTGATGCGCTCCTCGTTGAGATTCAACACCTCGCAGGTTTGCCCCGGTGCAAGTGTTAAGCCTGTCTGCTGGGCAAGTTTCCGTTGGCATTGTTGCAGGGCCCAATTTGCGGCATCGATGTCGGTAGGCCGTGAGTGGCCGATTCCGTAGATGCTGGCGGTGTACCCGGGCACGGCCGCCATAGCCTTGTGTCCAGGAAGGTTTGCATAGTCGGCCGGCGTTTCTGCCAGAAGCCCGGCGGCGAGACTTGCAATTAACGCTGCCAGCAGAACCTTGAAAACGGGGCTGCGCGCCATGGTGGGTGTTCCTTGAGGTCGTGGGTGTGGCTTCATCCTTGCGGAACGTCCTCGGGAGTCTCACCCGCGGCGACAATGGCGGCCTTCACCTCCTCCAGCATGGTCTCCAGGGCGGATTCGTCTGTACCACGCATCACGAGCGATGTGCCATAACGATCGTTCTTGAAAAACGGATAGCTGCCGAGATCGATCTCCGGGTGATTCAGCTGAATAGTACTGAGTGCCGCGGCGATCTGACTTTCACCGAGATAGGCGGTGACGCTGCGCGACCGCACCACGGGTCCTGATTCTAGTTTCCCTTCCAGGCTGCTCAACATCGCCCTCATAACGGTGGGAATCCCTGCCATCACGAACACATTCTCGATACGAAATCCCTGGGGTCCGCCGGTAGGATTGTCTATCAGCGTGGCACCGGCAGGAATGCGCGCCATCCGCATGCGAGCTTTCATAACTGTTGGCGGTGCAGGCCGCTGCTGGATAATGGCGGCGATTTCCGGGCTTTCCACAAGATCGACGCCGAATGCGCCAGCAATGCAGTCCGTAGTGATGTCATCATGGGTAGGGCCGATGCCGCCTGTTGTGAACAGGTAGTCAAAGCGAGTTCGAGCTTCATTGACCGCCGTAATGATCACTTCTTCTACATCGGGTATGACACGTACTTCGCGAACTTGAATGCCCCAGCTGCCGATGGTGAGAGCGATGTGGTTGAGGTTGGTATCCTGAGTTCGGCCGGACAAGATTTCGTTGCCGATAATGAGCACACAAGCGGTAACGGCGCGTTTTTTCATACGGTGATCGTAACATCTTAAGAAGCAGACCTTCAGGCGCGGCGATCATTGGCCTATGGCTTTACAAGTAAATTTCCCAACGGTAGAGTCCGCGATTGGAACAAGGACCCGAACGTGCTTTCCTGACCAGGCGGTTTCTCGATGAACTATTGGCACAGTCTGATATTCCTGCTGTTGGCGTTTATCGTTAGTGGGTGCGGTGGGGTAAGTGGAAGCAGCCATCAGACTGTGGTTCAAAACCCGGCATCAACCGTTCCGGCGAGTGTCAATCTATCTGTGTCTGCAACCGTTGTAGATCCGGGCGCATCCGTCGCCCTTTCCTGGAGCACGAGCAACGCGACTGAATGTCAGGCATCGGGAGGTTGGACAGGCACCAAACAACTCTCGGGCACCGTTACTGTCACCAACATAACCCAGAGCACCAGTTTCAGGCTGAGCTGTTCGGGAGAGGGGGGTGGTGGGCTTGCAGAAGTTACGGTACAGGTAAATTTCACCGGGACGATCGTGACGTTGCGGGCCTCTCCGGAGGAAGTTGCTACTAACGGCACCAGCACGTTGACCTGGGATTCGGCTAACGCGAACAGCTGCGCCGCCGGTGGTGCCTGGTCGGGAACTCAACCCCTGTCAGGAAATTTTGTAACCGGTGCGCTGACACAAGATTCGACCTACCGGCTTACTTGCGATGGTCCGGCAGGCAGCGCCGTTGCCATGGTAACCGTGCGGGTGTTGAGCAAAACGCTGCGGTGGCAGGCGCCGATCCAAAACGTGGATGGCAGCCCGCTGACCGATCTTGCCGGTTACATCGTGTATTGGGGCGCACAAAGCCGCAACTACAGCGGTAGCCACACCATCAACTCCGCAACAACGACTCAGTGGGATATTACGGTATCACCAGGCTCATACTACTTTGCGGTGACCGCCCTGAATTCAACAGGCAATGAAAGTGGGTATTCGAACGAAGTGCTGAAAACCATTCTTTAATAAAGATTTGTGTGCTGTGTCGCACAATGGAAAAGGATGTATCGAGTGCCCTATCTGATCAATCACAATCCTATAGAATCGCTTCCTTTATTAGCCAGTGGCCAATCAATGAGCTTGCTTAGGAAGATCTGCTGCTGTGGTCTGGTCCTGGGGAGCGTCTTGTTGCTTACCAGTTGTGATCGCACCACACCGGAGGAGCATTACGAGAATGCTCGAGGATATTTCGCCGCCAAACAAATTCGAACCGCGGTCATCGAGCTGAAAAATGCGTTGCAAAAAGCACCCGATTTCGCGGATGCGCGGTTCTTGCTGGGCGAGTCTCACGCCAAACTCGGTGATTTCCCCAGCGCGCTCAAGGAATACGAGCGCAGCTTGGATCTCGGACAGGACACGGAAGAAGTCAAGGTGGGTCTGCTGAAGGCCAAGGTTCGCCTTGGACGCCATCAAGAGGTCATTGGTGAGCTTGAAGGTACAGGATCTCTTAGCCCACCGCTCGCGGTTGTTCTCGGAGACGCCTACCTTTCAGGCGAAGACGTCGATAGGGCGAAAGCGTTATATCAACAGGGTTTGACTCTCGCGGACGGGAATCTCGGGCTTGCAATAATCGCATTACGTCAGGGAGATCTGCAGGGCGCAAAATCTTATCTGCAAGACGCGATACGAATTGATCCAGACCATCGTGAAAGCTGGGTCCGCCAGGGTGAGTTAGCCCTTGCCGAGACCAATTGGGCGGGTGCCATTGCTGCGTTTGCAACCGTTCGTGACCTTCCAGGAGGTGAAGTGCTTGGGCGAGTGGGATTGGCACGCGTACACATCGCCGAACATGATCATGTGGCAGCAGCCGAAGAGATTGCTCACGTGTTGCGGCTGGCACCTCAGTTTCCCCTCGGCCACTACCTCGATGCGCTCGTCAAGTTTCAGGAATTGGATACGGGTGGTGCTGAAGCGGCGTTGCGGGAAGTGCAACGGTCGGTGCCGGATCATGGTCCCAGCTTGTACTTGATGGGCGTGGTCAAATACCAGCAGAAACAGTTCAGCCAGGCGAAGGCTAATTTACAACGATTCCTGGCACGCAATGCGACTAATGAATCCGCACGAAAGCTGTTGGCTACCATCTATTTTGAAGAAGAGAACTTTGCTGAAGTAATTGAGATCCTCAAGCCCATCATGTCGCTAACGAGGGATCCGCAGGTTTACGCCTTGGTTGGCTCCTGCGAGATGCGACTGGGTCATCCAGCAAAGGCAGCGACGGCATTAGAGCGGGCGGTGGAGTTGGCACCCGATATG
>SMWK01000268.1 GCA_004356895.1 Gammaproteobacteria bacterium | reverse complement strand
TGGGTAAGTTTCCAAGCTGGAGACGGCTAATAGTAAAAATACAGAAAAACGCATCAGTAAAAGCATCCGTGTAGGTTGGCTTAGTGGACTACTTCTTCCAGCAAGAAATAGCAGTTGTACTCTGCAGAACGTGTAGTTTGGATGTTTAGAGAGGCGACCTTCGAGACGCCGAACACGATATTACGCGAGCACCGAAGTTGGTCTGAAAGAGCGAAACGAATTGGGTACACCATGTTAGGTAAGCTAACTACGCCGGCTGAAAGAGCTCGACTACGATGCCTGATGGGTCTATGCAGAGAATCTGTTTACCTCCTGGCCCTTGCAGGATATCGTTTCTGAATCTTACGCCTTCGTTTGTAAGCTTCGAGACGAAGGAGTCCAAATCATCGACAGTCAAGACGAACCTGGACCACCCCCCGGGACGGGGAGTGGTGCCATCTGGCATTGGCCTGGACGCTGATGCTTTTGGCCCCGCAACCCACAGTGTCAAGTCGCCACGTACCAGGATTGCCATTGCTGGACCAAATTGCTGTTCGAGTTCAAAACCGAGCTTCGAGACATAGAAGGCAACGGCATCATCTACGTCATCTACGATGTATCTTACCTGTGCCATGTTTCTGGTTCCTTTGTGACCTGATGTCTAAATTGAGCAGACAAGCGCAGCTTTTGTGGATGCAAAGGCATGAAGCTTGTTGGAGCCTGCTCTCTGGTTAGGCATTCACGTTCTAGTCCTCTTCGATTACTGAGGCATCGATCCAGATTAGCATTACGAAGAGTATTGCAGCCTGCATGATGTGCCAGAATACGCCAATCAGATAGATCCCTAAAGCGTATGCAGAAAAGTCCCAGATAGCGTTCGCACCGAGTAGGACCATGATAATCGGGCCGATGCCAAGCAGATGAAACTTTACCCACAGGTTGCTGCTTATCTCAAGGCGAATGGCGACTGCTAATTGTACTGTTGAGGCTATGCTGAGCAATCCGCTGCAATGAATGGTCAGGCGTCATTTTGCGGAAAGAGAAGCCTGGTGAACTAGGGATACGAGACTATCGTCTAGATCGGAAACTTGCCTGATTCTAACGTGGCGCATGGATCGGCCGCTGCCTTCGAGAAGTTTACCAGGATCAGTGAGCTTCGATCCCGAGTGGAACTGTAGATTGACCCATTTGGTGAAGGGTGCAATCGCACAGAATTTGTTTTTGTGGCCGTATGAAATTACTTTCCAGCCTGTATGAAGGGTTTCTGAACAGTTTGGAGCAGCACCAAGGACGAGTGTTCGCAATTGAAGTGAGACTTCAGCGATAACGTCGGGGTATTCGTTCAAGAATTCTTGAATTTCACTACGCATAGCGCATTTTTCTTCAAAACCATGCCGCTCTAGGAATAGTCATATGACGCTTTGTGGAGTCTGCTGGAGCGAGTGGTTAGGCAGCAATGTCGAGGAACCTTGCAGGTTGTTATCGGAGAAGCGGGTCGACATCTGCTCGTACTAGTTGAAAGTAGCGGTTGTATATCTTTGTGCATGGCTCGATCTCGTATCGCGACAGAAGGTCCTCCGCCGTTTCGACCACCCAAGGTTGCAGAACCTCCGCCTCCTTTAGGCTTACATAATCAGCTCGTCCCGCTTTGGTAGAGAGCCATCGTTTGACGCGGCCTTGTGCAAGTATTCTCCAATCGAATGGATGTTCCCCGATCTCGCTGTAAGACTTTGCTCGGGCAACCTCGGTCAATAGATGCTCACCATAGGCGGTCATTTGAACCAATTCGGCGTTTGACAATTCTTCGGGTTCGAAACAGGCCTTGGCGAAGGTGTAGGCAAATGATTCTCCTAAAAAGGTTCTCTGCGTATCGGAGTGGGATAGGAATCCATCGTTCGCGAGCTGTGCCCTGACGAGATCACGGTTCTGCTGCAATTCCCACACAACCAGGCTTAGCCCCAGTAGCACGGCGAAAGCCGTCAACACCTGAATCCAATTTGCCAGATTGTTGGATTTCATGCTCTCCTCCGAGGATCAGGGTTCCGAAAGCGTACCATTTCGCGTCCACACCTCGATGAAAACTGGGAAAGACGACGATGACGGAATACTGTCAATTTGCTGCCTAACGTCTGAGTTCAGCGGCGCAGCAAAGAGGCGCGACTTTTGCACTTGCAAAAGGCGTGACGCTTTGTTGTGTTCGCTGGAACGATTGGTTAAGCAACAATGGATCAACGCTCACCGGCTTTGCGGAAGAAGCCCCAAGTTAACAGGCCACATGCCGCCACCATCGATATTCCAACAGAGAATAGTCCCAATGAAACGAAGGTTTCTTGCCATGGGAGCCCCTGATAACCCGACCCAGCAATAGGTGTCATTGCGATTGTGCCGAACATTGCGGCAAGAGTGACGAACAGCCAGTTTGCGTAAGGAACGATTGGTCAGGCGTCGGCGTCACTTGGTCTCTTCCAGGCGAAGAATTTCGGCTACCAGTCGGTCGTGAATGTCAGCAGTACTGGTTAGGCGTCGACTGTTGATCTCGCAGATCGAAAGCCGAAGAGGGCTTTTGCACTGCAAATAACAATCTAGACGTCACGTCGTTTCCTCCAAACGGGTTGAGATGATCCAGATATGTCCGTATGGGTCTCGAAACCTACCTGAACGGTCTCCGTAGAACCTGTCTTCTACAGGCAATAGGATCTCCATTCCGGCTCTTACTGCGCGTTCGGAGATCGAGTCGACGTCGTCCACATAGAGGTGAATCATCACTGGGGAGTTGCCGAGAGTAGTTGGTCCAGATAAATCCGGGGTTTCATCGCGAATCAATATCGCAGAGTCCCCTATGACGATCTCAGCGTTTGCCACCAAACCGTCTGGTGTGGTCATTCTGTTGCGCTCAATGGCGCCGAGAGCATTTTCGTAGAACGAGATAGCCGCGGAAGCGTCCCTAACAGTCAGATAAGGTGTGATTGAATGAAATCCGTCCGGTGTGGTCATTTGCCTATCTCTTGTAGCTTAGAACATGTGTAAATGGTGCGGTGACGCCTAACGTCGGAGTTCAGCGGCGCAGCAAAGAGGCGCGAGTTTTGCGCTTGCAAAACCCGTGACGCTTTGTTGCGTCCGCTGGAACGATTGGTTAGGCAATGGCTTGATACAGAAACTCAGGTGCAAGATCAGCGCCCGTAGCCCAGACGATAGTAGAAAGTTCGGTATCGACTTGGAAGCTTTTGAATTGCTCGATGTCCTTCAATGGTTCGAAAACCTCTCCCCACAACTGATCGGAAAGATCTATGATACCCGTCTTACCGTCATCGAACGTCAATTTGAGTTGGTAGTCTTTGACGTGTACAGCCGTCGTAATTTTTGGTGTACTCATTCCTACTCCAGTGGTTCGATTTTCTGCAGAGGCTTCCTCTGCTCAGCAAGCGTCCAATCTTCCATAATTTCAACGCGATGTAAATCAAGCCATTCCAGGACCATTTGTTCTGCTCTTTTCGGAAAGGTCCCGGACATGATTGCGCCGTCAGCAATGGAGACACGGATCTCGTAATCCCCGTATCTTGCGTGGAAGTGAGGTGGTGCGTGGTCGTTATAATATATGGCTATAACGATACCGAGGAATCGACTTATTTCAGGCATAGGATAATCTAGTTCCGTTGCCTAACGTCAATTCCACAACAGTTGCGGTGTTAACGCACGTACGACGTATCCGTTGTGATAAGTCATCTTTTTCCTACTAGGTTTTCAGAATGTCCCATATTATCAATTTGTTAGGGCCGTGAGAATGTAGCGGAAGTTGCATAACATGACGGTTTGATATTGCCAAGACCTCGCTTTCTGAATCAAGTTCGGGACGCTCTTCGCTTGCACCAATATAGTTATTCAACCGAGAGAACCTATATCCAGTGGATTCGGCGGTTCATTTTGTTTCATGGCAGGGTGCATCCTCGAGATTTGGCGAAGGTAGAGGTCGAATCATTCCTCACCCATCTAGCGGTCGACCGGAACATTACGCCGTCGACTCTGAATCAGGCGCTCGCGGCACTGGTATTTCTCTATTCGAAGGTGCTTGGTGTGAACCTGCCGTGGTTGAACGAGGTCGTTCGGGCAACCAGACCTTCACGGTTGCCGACGGTGCTTACTAAGCAGGAAGTGTTTCGGCTCTTCGCTAAGGTGCCGCACGGGCAGCGGCTGGTTGTTCGGTTGATGTATGGCACGGGGATGCGTGTATTGGAGGTGGTGCGGTTGCGCGTGTTGGATATAGATTTTTCGTCCGGATTTATCTTAGTGAGAGAGGGTAAGGGACGGAAAGATCGACGAGCGATATTGCCGATGACGCTCGTGGATGAACTGCGTGTGCAGATACAGGATTCGGAGTGAGGAGTCCGTTGGATTTGACTGTTTGATTTGAAATCGATCAGCCCAAACTAAGGCAGGGCTTACGAATTCAGTCTTGCGAGTTCGTATAGCGCACCCGATAAATAGCCCCCGCCTGATCGTCGGATATCAACAAACTTCCATCGGGTGCCATTAGTACATCCGTTGGACGCCCCCAGTTTTTCTGCCCGTCGAGCCAACCGGTAACGAATGGTGCATAGGTGCTGCCTGCCTTGTCGAAGGTTACTACCGAAACCCGATAGCCGACTTTGCTGGAGCGATTCCAGGACCCGTGTTCAGCGATGAAGAGTGCGTTGAGGTATTTTTCTGGAAACTGCGTACTGGTGTAAAACCCCACGCCTAGCGCGGCAGAGTGTGCTTGGATTTTGATCGTGGGGAGTACATAGGTTGCCGGGTCGGCATCGGTGCCAAACTTCGGATCGGGTAAGTCACCTCCATGTACAAATGGAAACCCGAAATGCAGACCGGGTCGACTTGCCACGTTAACTTCTTCGAATGGAACATCGTCACCCAGCATGTCGCGTCCGTTGTCGGTAAACCACAACTCTTGGGTGACTGGATGCCAGTCGAAGCCAACGGTATTGCGAATCCCGCTCGCATAAACGATCGTATCCCCCGATAGTGGATCCATACTCAGGATCGATGCGAACCGGGGATCTTCGGATAGACAGATGTTGCATGGCGCGCCAACGGCGAAATACAAGCTACCGTCGGGCCCGAAGCCAAGATGTTTCCACCCGTGATAGGTTTTGTCGGGCAGTTGATCGGTCACTACGTCAAAGTTCGCGTTCCTAGAGAGATTTTTCTCGACGTTGGCGAAGCGCAAAATACGATCCACAGCACCGACGTAGAGATCTGCACCCCTGACCGCGACACCGCTTGGCATGGTCAGTCCCTTCGCCAGTGTTATGGGTTTCGCCGGGCTGCTGCCGAGGGCGTTTGCAATGGCGTAGACCTTGCCTGCGCGACGCGTGCCGATAAATAGCGTCCCTGCATCACTGAGCGCCATCTGTCGAGCATTCGGCACATCGTCGCTGAGCACGCTGATGGTAAATCCATCCGGCGCCACCAGGTCCTGGACATTCGCGCCTGCGCCAGCAGAAATCGTCAGTAAACCCGCCATACCAATGCCAACAGACATTGCCAGCAGACCTGCCATTCCGAAATCACGCACTCTTACTACACTCGTCACTGTTCCTAGTGAACCATCGTTACACTAGAACCCACGACCCGCAAGCTAGATCACCCGCAGGAACAGACCTACATAGAGAATCGCCAAGTGACCCCTGGTCAACACACCTGACCCGCGCGTAAGCTACCCAGGTGACGACGTCCGCCCTCAATACCGAGCTCAAACACAAGATCCAAGAAGGTTATCGGGCCTGGCTTAAGGCGCGTCAGTTCCGCGCCCGGCGTGGCCAGCGGGAAATGATCGCCCATATCGCGCGCACGCTAACGGGAGATGCGCGGCGCATCATCGCTATCGAAGCAGGCACCGGCACCGGCAAGACGGCGGCCTATTGCCTGGCGGCAGTCCCCATCGCTCAGGCACTCGGCAAGACGATTGTCATCAGCTCTGCGACGGTCGCATTGCAAGAGCAGGTTGTATTACGAGACCTCCCGGATCTCAAAAAAAATACCGGGTTTCAATTCGATTTTGCGCTTGCGAAGGGACGTGGACGTTACTTGTGCCTCAAGCGTCTGGACGATCGGCTGAAATACAGCGGACAGCAGGAGATACCACTGTTTGATACGCTAAGTGAAGATAGCACGGCACTTTATCACTCGATGCTGGTCGCGTTCGGTGAGCGTTCGTGGGACGGTGAATTCGACAGTTGGCCGCACGATCTCGACCAGGACAGTTGGCGCGCAGTGACGACGGACCATCGTGGGTGCACGAACAACAAGTGTGGGTTTTTCAAACAATGCCCTTTCTTCAAAGCCCGTAATCGCCTCGAAGGCGTGGACGTAATCGTCGCGAATCACGATCTGGTTTTAGCGGATTTGAGCCTTGGCGGTGGTGCTGTATTGCCGGATCCTGAAGACTGTATCTATATTCTGGATGAGGCACATCACCTTCCCGAGAAAACCCAACAACATTTTTCTGTGGCAGCGAGACTTGGTGCAACCGCATCGTGGGTGGATACGGTAGCGAGCGTTCTGGGGAGCCTGACCCAACGCTTCAGTCGGCCGGCCGAGTTGCTCGATATCTCCACGAGGGTGGCTGATCATGGTCCACGATTCGCGTCCGCGCTGGCTGACTTGACGGACGGACTTGCCGGGCTCGACTACCTTCCGCGGGATGAGACACTCGAAACACACCGGTTTCCGCTCGGCAAAATACCGGACGATGTCGCTGAGTTGGCAGCGATTGCCGCCAAGGTACTCGTAGATATCGAAAGCGTTATCGAACACGCCCACGAGCTGCTGCAGAAGGCCATTGCGGGCGAGCTTGATTGGGAACGAAGTTATGAAGCAGAGGACTGGCTGCCGGCGGTGGGGCAATTGCAGACTCGTGCATTGGCAACGCTTGCACTCCTCGATGATTTTGCGGACAGCGGAGCCAACAAGGCGCTACATGCACGATGGGTCAACCGCCACGAGAGTGACGTGGAGTTGATTAGTGCACCTATCGAGCCAGGCCAGCTTTTAGAAGAGAACCTTTGGTCGCGTTGTTTTGCCGCAATATGCACTTCGGCAACGCTTACGGCGCTCGGGGGATTCGAACGTTTTTTCGAACGTGTCGGTTTGCCGGACTGTCAAGGGGTGCGTATTCCGAGTCCGTTCGATTTTCCACGCATCGTGTGTTTGACCGTGCCGGAGATGAGTTCTGATCCGCGTGATTTTGCGGCTCATAGTGAGGAGGTGGCGATGTTGTTGCCGAAGCTGCTCGCGGATGATCCTAGCGGGCTTGTGCTGTTCACCTCGTGGCGGCAGATGAACGAGGTGTGTAGTCAGCTTCCTCGAGAGTTTTGCGAATCGCTGAAGATCCAGGGCAAGGCTTCGAAACAGACACTGCTCGAAGCTCATAGAGCGAACATAGAGGCGGGTGAGAAGAGCTACCTCATCGGCCTTGCGAGCTTCGCCGAAGGGGTGGATCTTCCTGATGACTTGTGCCGGCATGTGATCATCGTGAGGCTGCCATTCTCAGTGCCCGATGATCCGATCGACCAGGCCATGGCAGAATGGGCCGAAGCGAAGGGCAAGAACCCTTTTTACGAGATAACGGTGCCCGATGCGGCATTAAAGCTCGTGCAGGCATGCGGTCGGCTTATCCGTCACGAAGGTGACTACGGGCGCATCACATTGCTGGACAGACGAATCGTCACCCAGCGTTACGGACGCGCCCTGCTCGATTCGCTGCCGCCCTATCGGTTGGAACTCAATGGCGCTTGAAAGTGACGACGTCGGTAAGTTTTCGCCCTGTTTGTGGCGTCTCTTCGAACCTGCCTAGGCTGTAGACGATCAACCGTTTTTTCTCGAAGCGATCGATTAGCCCACCTAGAGAGGCCAACATCTGTGTTTTGGTCAAGCTGTTCACTTCGTCCGCGATCTGCTTGAGCGAATCGAACGACGTGATGTCGAGATTCAGATCTGCCAGGTAACGTCGGCTTCTTTGTGCCAGGTTTTCATCACGTTTGGTCAGCAGCGTGACTAACCCGGACTTGCGCTCGGAGAACGCTTCTTCACTCATCGCATCGAGAGCGGAAACTTGTCCCTCGAGGAAAACTTTGGTTGCCTGTTCCAACGCTGCCGGAGATGCCGCGGGCGATTGAACGATGAAGGCGATACCGCCAAGGTTGCGTAGAGGTCGGTTGGTGGCAGCAACTACGTAACCTAGCTGTTGTTCCGTGCGTAGACTTGTGAAGTAAGCTTGGCGGATAAGTTGAACTGTCAAGGCGCCTTTCGCCCGGTCGCTGACGCTCGTGCTCGGGTTCTGTAGATACAAGATCATCGAGGCATCCTGATGATCGATTGGCACCTCGGCCCGCAGAGCTTCGGTGACGCGAGTAACCTGGGGACGGGTTAACGGGAAATCTGCAGTAGATAACGTGGAGCGGATAAGCTCTGCAATCTGTTTGGCATCGATAAGTGCGATGTTGCCATGCAGTAGTCCACGAGCGGTGAATTTTTGCAGATGCTTCGTACGCCAGTTCTGAAGGTATTTAGGCCCTAAATCCTGTAACGTTGCGGCCAGCTCGGCTGGTGGCCAACTGCTGGAAAGCAGCAAGTGGGTCAAAGTTGCGCTGGTTTGGGTGTACGGTCGTTGGTGTTGAAAGTTCTGCCACTGACGAATCAGCTCATCCTTATAAAGGGCAAACCGATCAGGGTCTATTTCCAGGTTGACGAACGCCTGGAGAACTTCGCTGAGCAACACGGATTGTTTGTCGCTGTAGCCACCCATGGAAATACGGAAACCGGCCGGAGTTACCGCAAGCTGGTAGCTAACGCCCGCCAGCAATGCGGGGTAAGAGTATTCGTTCAACGTATCGACGACCAGGCGGCGGTAGACTTGTGCCATAACGATGTCCACGGGGTCTTGCAGCCCACCTTCGATTCCTAATGTCAGATAAACATTCGCTCGCGGGGCGCCAAACTCCGTGTCCTGATCCAGCCAGAACTCGATACCTCCTTCATCGATCACCTTCTCCGGGCCTTTGTCGTCGTTAGCCAGCAGTGACAGATCCTCGGGTAAAAAGTTGTTG
>SMWK01000267.1 GCA_004356895.1 Gammaproteobacteria bacterium | reverse complement strand
TCTCGGCCAGATCAATCTCTCCTGTGGCATAGCTACGTTTCGCCTGCACAGCCTGATTAAACGGGGTTTTGGGTGCGGGCTGCAGCACGGCGCCCAGGCCATTATGTGGATCCAGGGTACGTTGCAAAAGCCTCGCTGCGGTTTCCAGATTGGTCATCCAGGCAAGCGGCTGTTTGATCTGGAACTTTACGAAGTTCTCGAAGGAACTTGCGAACATCGCGCCCAGGCTCAGCTGATTGTGTCCGGTGAAGAATCCATCCGGGACCATCGGCTCGTTGACCGGTGACGGGGTGGTATCCATCAGCAGTTGAGTTGCAGCCTGCCCCGCCATACCGTCCATGCAGGCGTGGTGCACGCGGTTGTAATACGCGATTCGCCCCCCTTCAAGCCCGGTCAGCACGTAAATTTCCCATAGCGGTTTGCTGCGATCCATCACCTGGCTGTGAAGTTCAGCCACTTTCTCTTCCAGCTGGCGTCTGCCGCCGGGTGCAGAGACGGTATCGGTGTAGACGTGGTTGTCGATGGAAAACTCAGCATCCCGAATCCACACCGGATGATCCAGTGCAAACGGCACCATCTGTAGCTTGTTGGTGAGATACGGCACGAGGTGAATACGTTGCAGCAAAAAACGCTTCAAACCATCAACGAATGGTTTCGCTTCCACACCGGCGGGCAACTCCATGATTTGTAACGAGGCAACATGTTGCGGACTGCGATCCGATTCGTTGTAGAGAAATCCCGCATCGAGTGCACCGAGTTTGTCCAAGTTAATCATCTCCTTAAGTCATTCACATCAAAACAACGCTAGATCCCTTACGAGAGATCCCACATCTCTTTCCAAACCACCTACCCAGCAGCAGAGCAACTCCCGTGCCACACCGAGAAACGAGTTAACTCGTTGAAATATATGGGGTAACGAAAAAGTTGAATCGCGGTAACGATCCAATTTAGAGCGAGTCGCCTACTTTTGCCCGCTCATAGTGCAGTGCACTATCCGCGAAGGACGCGTATTGTACTCATTTGATCGACCAGATCAATGGTTCCAGCGAACTCCCTAGGCAGATAGTGCATTGCTATTGAACATTTGAGCGCCTGCTGGTCAGCTGTGCTACTCATCCGCAAGGTTCCTTACGAAGGATTTGTCTTTTTGCGTCGCAACAAACTGATTTGACCAATCGGGTTTCTTCAGCAAGACTTAGTTAACACCATGGATGAGCGTTGCCTGTGTACGAAAAGCTGGATGTTTCAGCGCACGGAATCAAAGGCCCTTCTGCTTGGTTTTCCGCCGCTGAGTTACCCCGGGTAATACTGGAGGTCGCTTCCCTCGCATACACCTGGCCGCTGCTGTCCACCGCGCCGTGTGGTGATCGACACCCGGTACTGGTATTACCCGGTTTTACTGCCGGTGACGAATCCACGCTGCTCCTACGCCGTTTCCTCTCGCGTCTCAAGTACCGTGCCTTGCCATGGCAACTTGGCCAGAACACCGGTAGTTTTGAGCTGCGCGATGCGCTCATCGAGCACTTCGACCGCATAACCCGCACACTCGACTGCAAGCTGTCGATTGTTGGGCAAAGCCTGGGAGGCATCTACGCACGGCAACTGGCGCAGCTATTCCCGAACCGTATTCGACAGATCATCACGCTGGGGAGTCCGTTTGCCTCTAAAGGCCCTGAGAGTACCAACCCCCTGGTCGCAAAGCTGTTCCGTTACATGTCGGGCATGTCGGAAAATGACATGCGTGAGCAAGTGCTCAACTACGCCAAAAACCCCCCGCCAGTGCCAAGTACCGCGATTTACACTAAATCCGACGGGGTGGTACATTGGCGCAGCTGCCTCGAATTCGCGGGCGAGCAGGCGGAAAACGTGGAGATAATCGGAAGTCACTCCGGCATGGCCGTGAATCCCGTCGTGCTCAACGTCATTGCAGACCGGCTGGCACAACCGGAGGGGAACTGGCGGCCGTTCAAACGCAACAAGGGCATACGCGCCTGGATTTATCCTACGCCTGTGCGCAAGACCAGCATGAGTTAATGCGCGAATTTAAAAAGTACCCCAATCGTCGTTTGTACGACCTGACTGACAGCATCTATGTGACGGTCGAAGACGTACGCAAGATGATCTTGAAAGGCGACAGCATCCACGTAGAGGACAGCAAAGACGGTAGCGATATTACCCGTGGTGTATTGTTGCAGATTCTTGCGGAACAGGAGTCGGAAGGTCACGAACCCGTGCTGACCAACCGCGCTATCGAACAGATCATTCGCTTTTACGGAGACGATTTCGGTGGTCTTGTCTCGCGTTACATCGAGCAGAGCATGGTGACATTTCTCGAACATCAGGATCAATTCCGCCGCCGCATGCGCGAGATGAGCGATTTAAACCCGTTCAATTTCGTGCGCCAGGCGATGGAGCGTACCTTCTCGGATGGGCGAAAAACCGACACCAGCAACAAGCCGGAAGCAGAATCGAAGGATTCACAGAAAGACTAGGAGTCTGCTGATAAACAGGCTGTCAACTGCCGTGGTGGTTCGCCAGGGCATGCGCCACCAACTGATAAACTTCCGCGTTGAAGCCGAGCCCCGAGTGGGACCCGCGAACCTCAATATGAACGATGTTCGGGCTCACTTCGTCCACACAAGCCCGCCAGGCGACCACCCCGTCAGTTTTAGAATAGATCGCCGTGATTGGCACTTCGATGGGAATTTGTTGCCGCTCCCGTAACAAACGCTTGACCGTCTCTGGCGTGAGCCCGGTGTCTATCTGCACCAGCTTGCCTATGCTGGTTGCATTCAAACCGCCGCGAACCGGGCTGCCAAGTGTGATCACCGAACGAACGAGGTCCGGCCGGTCGCGCGCTACCTCACGGGCAAGCGTCCCGCCCCGACTCCAGCCGACGAGGCTCGCCGGTCGTTCATCCCCGCAGTTCTGCGCCTCCAGTCTTTCGATGATTTTCGGCAAGAACTTCATCATGGCGCCCCGGTTAATTCCCAGGCCCCAGGGCTCGACTTCATAACCAAGCGAGCCGAGAAATCGCCGTAACAGCCAGGTAATGCTGTCGTCGGTCATGAAGCCCGGCAGCACCATCACTCGCCCCTCCCCTTTAGGCACACGACAGCGCAGCAGGGGTAGCTGCAACATGAGTGCCGAAATCTCGGCCCCCACACGCCCTTCGAGAAGCTGGTGGAACCGAGGTGGTGGAGCAATGTGGTCAGTCATCGATCTCTCGCGTAACGGGAGTGGACAGTTTAAGAAAACTGTCACGGGTTAGAAACCGTTTCGATTAACATACTCCGATGAGTACAACTCTAAAAACAGCAATCGTTCTGGCGGGAGGCCTCGGTGTACGTCTGAGACCTTTCACTGAAGAGATGCCCAAGGCGATGGTTGAGGTCCAGGGCAAACCGCTTCTCCACTGGATCATCTTATGGCTCGCCAAAAACGACATAGAGCGTATTGTCATCGGCGTAGCGTACAAAAAAGAAAAAATCATCAACTGGGTGGAGAGCCACGCGTTTGGACCGAAGATCGAGTTCAGTCACCACGAGGTCGAGAGCGGGACGGGGGGTGGCATTCGACGTGCGGTCGAATCGATGGGAATCGAAGACGAGGTTTATCTCGTCATGAATGGCGACGAACTGTGCGATCTCCCCTTAGACAGCATGCTTCGCTTCCACCTGAAACAAACGCCCATCGCCACCATATTGAGCACCCCACTGCGAAGTAATTTTGGTGTGGTCGAGATCGACTCGAGACAACGCATCACCTCTTTCGAGGAGAAACCGTTGATCGACAGCATTTTCGTAAACTCCGGCGTTTACCTCTTTGATCAACAGATCAACAGCCTTCTGCCCAAGGTTGGCGACATCGAAAAAACCACCTTTGTCTCGTTAGCGAAGGAAAAACGTATGGCCGCGTACCGATACTTCGGCTTCTGGCGAACGATCAACACGGAAAAGGATCTTCAAGATATTGAAGACAACCTGGATTTCCTGATCCCCTAGCCGGACTGCATTACCTTAAGCTCGCGGTGATTTACCTAACGAATCGACTTACGCAACATATGCAGAGTGACGAGGTAGTTGAGGCCGAACTGGAGCAGGCGGCGTTTCGAGCGCCCTGACAGCCTCTCACGAAAATGATAAGGGATCTCCATTACTCTGGTCAGGTCATGGTGCGCCATCTTGACGAGCAGTTCCTGCAGAACGTCAAAGTGTAAACAGACAAGCTGCTGGTCTCGTAACAGGTCACCTTGGTAAAGACGGAAACTATTTGACGTATCGAAAACGGTTACTCCGGTGATATGCCTGAAGATAAAATTCAAAATCTTGCTCATCGCCGTCAACATAAACGGATTGTCAGTGGAACCCCCTGGCATGAAACGCGAGGCTATTACAATGTCGGCGTCTGCACGCTTGTTCCAAAGCTGAAGCACGAATTCGGCACTATGTGATCCATCCGCATCCATCGTGATCACGTATTTGCCTTTTGCTTCCTTAATGCCCGTTCTTATCGCATCTCCGTAGTTGTTGCTGTTCTCTCTTCTTACATACCGAACCCCAAGTTTCTGACAGACTTCTTCGGTGTTATCCGTTGGCTCCATCGTGTCGATGACAATGATCTCGACATCTCGGGTCAGCTCACGAGAAACTCGTCTTAACTCTGGAAGCAAGGTGGTCAGATTTTCTGCCTCTGAATACGACGGAATCACAATCGAGAGCATCATTGGGTTTCGCTTCTCCAGTAATCGACGGCTCGTGAGAGCGAAACGTCCAGCGGAGTTGGCTCAGGCCAGCCAAGCAGATTCTGTATCTTGGATGAGTTCAGTACCAGGTAAGGTTGGTCGGATGTAATCGGTCTCTGAGGGTATTTACTGGGGTAGGTTTTGGTATGAATCTTATCCTTGTCGAAACCGATGATATCTGCCAATCGGTACGCCACGTCGATATTTTTTGTTCCCACACCCGTGGAAACGTTGAGCACTTGACCTCGCGCCTCCTTTTCATCCAGGGCCAGTAGGTAGGCGTTAACATGGTCATCCACCCACATATAGTCGCGGATAGATTCTGGCGCCCCGATGTGTACATCCTCGTTATGTAACATCCGGTTTATCAAATACTCTATGAAGAAACTCTTATCGTATTTCCTGCCGAACGTATTGACACATCTCATCACGACGGTGTTCAAACCATACACGTCATGGGACATTCTCAGGTACATATCTGCAAAAGCCTTGGTGCACGCGTATGGGCTTGACGGCTCGAGAGTCAATGTTTCGACGAACGGTTCGGCAACCGGTTGCATGCCGTAAACTTCAGCCGTTGAGGCGAAGACGAACCGTCTTTCCTGGTAGTTTTCGAGTTTCAGCAGGGCCTGAATCAGGTTTACCGTTCCGTTCACGTTCACTCGAAGATAATCTAAGGGGTTGTCGAATGATGCTCGAACGGGGGACAGGGCAGCCGCGTGCACGATCTTGTCTGGCTCTATCTTCTGCAACAGGTTTTCAGTTGCCGCGTAGTCTGAGATATCCAGTTCGTGAGTCTGTATCCGGCCCTCCAGAGCACTCAAGGGGCGATCGTCCCTTGATCTACAGGGCTTGAAAACCCCGTGCACTTCCGCCTTATGGGCGAGCTTGTGCGCCAGTTCACCCCCGATGAACCCGGTTATCCCGGTAATCAGTATCTTGTTCAATTTCACTCCTCTTAGGCCAGCTGACCACTAGAGCTGAATTCTCTCACAAGCTGAATCACAAGTTGCGCGCCTGCTTCGGACTGCTCGAAATGATGGAGGGTGACACTTAGACTTGCCAGCGATCCATTTGGTCTAACCGCGACGGCCGTGTACTTCGAGAACTTTACCGAATATGGCAAAGCAAATAAGGCGCTCAACAACGATCCCGAATGGCAAGCGTTCGGCGCCGAAATCAGAGGCGAAGAAGCTAGCTCGGACTTTTTGCGCACGAGTCTCTTGCGAGTACTCTAGCGGCAAAGGAGAATTCGTTCGGCAGGCCCGGTTTCACATGAAACCGGGCTTTTTTTGGTGAGTCGCAGCCGAGCGATGGTCGCTATGACCTCTCAATCGGGCTGCGGGACAATACGCAAGTACGGCTTCGGCGCTTTCCAGCCATCAGGAAATCGCTTCTTGGCTTCCTCGTCGGAAACCGCCGGTACGATGATCACATCTTCTCCGTGACGCCAATTCACCGGGGTTGCAACCTGATGTTTGGCAGTGAGTTGACAGGAATCCAACAATCGCAGCACCTCGTCGAAGTTGCGTCCGGTGCTCATCGGGTAGGTGAGCATGGCTTTGATTTTCTTGTCCGGTCCGATAACGAACACAGAACGCACCGTGGCATTGTCGGCGGCCGTGCGACCTTCTGAGCTGTCTCCAGCCTCTTCTGGCAGCATGTCGTAGAGTTTTGCGACGTTGAGTTCGGGATCGCCGATCAGCGGGTAATTCACCGCGTTGCCCTGGGTTTCCTCGATATCCTTGAGCCACGCCTCGTGATTGGACACGGGATCGACGCTCAAGCCCAATATCTTGCAGTTACGCTCTTCGAACTGTGGTTGCAAACCGGCCATGTAACCGAGTTCGGTCGTGCACACAGGTGTGAAATCCTTTGGGTGCGAGAACAGAATGACCCATCCGTCGCCGATAAAATCGTGCAGTCGAATTTCACCGCGAGTGGAGTTCGCAACAAAATCCGGCGCTTCAGAGTTGATTCTCAATGTCATGGCTTTTCTCCCATGTCATGTGGTCTGGGCGGGACAAACCGCTCACGTATCCCGCCACGGGGTCGACAACCATACTCCCACGATCCTTGCAGGGGTAGTCTTGAGCGGCGACCGTCGGACAGTGGCGGGGAGGTTTAGATGAGCATCCAGAAGTGAGCTGACTTATTGATTTAATCAACCTCGACGAGTACCCGGTAAGCGCGATCGCAGCGTTGTTGACTGTACTCGTGTTGTTTTACGGCACCGATCTGATACGCGGGTTCCTGTTGAACTGATATCGCCATGCCGCGGCCCGTTTCTAATTCACCAACACTCGCCCAGGTTTGTATC
>SMWK01000266.1 GCA_004356895.1 Gammaproteobacteria bacterium | reverse complement strand
TCCACCACATCGAGTTCTTGCTCGTCTGCCAGGAACGGGTTGACCTCGCGCTGTAACACAGCATCGGTCCGTGGCAGTTGATCGACAAACTCGACGCCGCCGGAGAGAAAATAATGCACGGCGCGCAGACCCATGCAGATCTTCACGGACCCCGAGGCAGGTGCCCGCTTGAACGCACGTGGTTTCATCAATCCCCAAGCGTCCACCAGGTGGCTCAGAATGTCGTTAGGCACGTATTCGGGTATCTCGATGCCGCCGTCGATTTTTTTCAGGTAAGCCTCGAGTTCATAAACGAGCACATCGGAACGGATGCTTCTTGGTTCGTCGGGGTTTTTTAGCAGTTTGCTATATTGAGGCCCTTGATCCGACTCCAGATCGATAAGGAACAGTGCGTCATCGGTATTGTTTTCTATTGTCGCCTGGGGAGTCCACACCTCGAGGGCATTGAACACCTGAGCTAGATGCTGGTAACGCAATTGATTGGGTTTGCAACACGCCAGCAGCAGTGAGCGCAGGTAAGTGTCAGCGATGGTCGTGTTGGTTGTGGAATGGTTTTCGGGGTCTTCCTGCTCGATGTTGTTTACCTCAAGCCGTTCCGCAAGGAAATACAGCTGGTTCAGATCCAGCCAGAGTCGATCGCCCGGTGCCACGTAAAGTTGCAGGGTACGCAACAACGTTCGTGAAAGATCCGACAGCGCCCGGTGTGCTGCGAGGGGAATGACGTTCTTACCTAGCGCCGGATTTTCGCTAAGTTCCTCGAGGGCTTCGACGACAACCACTTTGTAACCTGAACAGAGGTTGGTTATGAGTCGCTGGGCGAGCCTGGCGATCGCGTCGCCATGATTAGCGGAGCTGGCAGCGGTTTTATCAAGGCGTGCGCAGATGTAGTGAATGGTCGGGCGCACGCTCTCGAGGAGCTCCATCCGAACGCTGAAATTCGTGTTGAGCCTGGTGAGTTCAAAAGTTGCCTGGCGAAGCTGAGTTGCCGTATCGGCCGTATTAGCCATAGGCAGGCTGGCGACCCAGTCGGCTATAGCGCTGGGGTGTGGATCGCAAAAGGACAAGACGTCCAGATCCGTGTCTGGAATCGTTAACTTGACCGTCAAGCCATCCTGCATGAAGCAAAGCCATCTGAGTTACCCACGAACGCGAAGTATAGTGAAAACAACCGCTCCAGACAGTGAATTGGCACAGTTACGATGGGAGGGTAAGGGACTGCTTCGAGCAACGTATTTTTCAGCACGCCGCTGATCCTGGGATTCGAGCTGGTTAGAGTACTAATCTGCTCATCGGACTATCATAGGTGCCATCTCCAATGAGAATAGATTTGAGCACGCATGGCGAGCTACTCTACCAACGAATTCCGACCCGGCCTGAAGGTCCTTCTCGAAGGAGATCCCTGCTCCATTCTGGAGAACGAGTTCGTCAAACCCGGCAAGGGTCAGGCGTTCAACCGCGTGAAGTTTCGCAATCTGAAGACGGGACGGGTATGGGAGCGAACCATCAAGTCCGGGTTGAGAATCGAGGCGGCGGATGTGCTGGAACTCGATATGGAGTATCTCTATACGGACGGCGAGTTTTGGCATTTCATGAAAACCGACGGCAGTTTCGAGCAGATAGCGGCGGCGGAAGCGACCGTGGTGGACGTTAAGAACTGGCTGAAGGAACAGGAAGTCTTTCAGGTGACTTTGTGGAACGACACGCCCATCTCGGTTACTCCACCGAACTTTGTGGAGCTTGAAGTTGCCGAGACTGATCCCGGCCTGAAGGGAGACACGGCGCAGGGCGCCACAAAGCCTGCCACACTCTCCACCGGAGTCACCGTCAAGGTGCCGCTGTTCATCAATATCGGGGACATACTGCGAATCGATACCCGTAAGGGCGAGTACGTCAGCCGCGCGTGAACGGCTTCTGGCAACCCAGTTGCAGCCTGGATGCCTTAAGCGCGCGCGCCGAATTGTTGCGAACACTGCGCGAATTTTTCGTCGCTCGAGAGGTGCTCGAGGTCCAGACGGCGACACTCGCATCCCACACGGTCACGGATATCAACATCGAATCTTTACGGGTTCAAGATAACTCTTTCCTGCAGACCTCACCGGAATATCAACTCAAGCGTCTGTTAGCGGCCGGAGCACCTTCCATCTATCAACTCGGTCCGGTCTTTCGCGCTGGCGAAGCAGGCCGGTTGCATAATCCTGAATTTACGCTGCTGGAGTGGTATCGGCTCGGATTCGACGATGTCATGCTCATGGCTGAAGTTGCCGAGCTGGTCGATCTGGTGCTCGGTCCCCAGCCGGTTCGCCTATTGCCGTATCGGGAACTGGTTGGAACGCTGACAGGTGATCGTGATGTCCTCGACCTGGCATGTGCTGACGCGCTCGCGCGTCTGGGTCCCGGGCGGTTTTTTGTCACCGAGTATCCTGCACAACAAGCGGCGCTGGCCCGTCTCAACTCTGCCAATCCTGAGGTGGCGGCGCGATTTGAGCTCGTAATCGACGGTGTTGAGATCGCCAATGGTTACCATGAGCTTGGGGATGCCGCAGAGCTTCGGCGACGTTTTCAGGATGATTGTGCGGAGCGCGTAAGCACTGGACATTTCTGCCCGGAGCTAGATGAGCGCTTTCTCGCGGCGATGGAGGCCGGGTTGCCCGATTGTGCTGGCGTCGCGCTCGGTGTCGATCGGCTGCTGATGTTGAAGATGGGGGCTTCCAGCCTCGCGGAGGTCATGCCATTTCCAGTGGGTGTCGCCTGAGACGCTTAATATCGATCAACCGATAAGCTGGCCGATTGACTCACCCATACGCACTTTTTTGCCTTGCTGGAGGGTTCCGTCGAGTTCTACCCGGCCCGGTTCAAAACAGACGATGACGGTGGAACCCAACACAAAGCGGCCGATCTCGCAGCCACGCTCAAAGCGCTGATCGTATTCGTTCTCCGTGAACGATCGATAGGGTGATTGGGGACCGGACCAGACCGTCTCGATACTCGCAACGATCAGCGCACCCACCAGAATTACCAGCACGTCGCCATGGTCACTCGCGAAATGGCATACCAGTCTCTCGTTGCGACAGAAAAGATCTGAGATTGCCGCTTCGGTCTTCGCGTTCACGGAAAAAAGCGCACCGGGTATGGCGATTGTTCGAACGAGTCTGGCGGTGATGGGGAGGTGCACACGGTGATAGTCCTTCGGCGCGAGATATACAGTGGCGAAGGTGCCGCTGTGAAATTGGGGTAAATCCACGCCCGTTAGTGAACGAAGTGAATAACTGATTCCCTTCGCTTGCATTAGCTTGTTATCGACGAGTTGTCCTACCTGACTGATGGAACCGTCGGCGGGACATATCACAGCTAACGGGTCGCTCGCGATGGGTCGCGCATCGGTGCGCAGCTCGCGGGTGAAAAAATCGTTGAAGGAGTCGTAGTCATCTGGCGAAGCGCGCCGTGCTTCGCTCAGATCCACACCGTATACCCGTGAGAACGTCTGAATGAATGTACGGCGTATCCAGGGTGTTTGCGAACACGCGAAGCGTCCGACCAGTCGCGAGAGTCCATGCTGTGGAAGCAGTCGTTGTAAGGCTGCGAAACTCCTGCTCATGGTCCCGTGATCGGCGTATCGTCCCGGTTGCCCCACTCCGCCCACGAACCGGGATAGGCACGGATTTTCTCAAAGCCGCAGAGTCGTGCCGTTAGATAAGAGAGTCCGGAGCGATGATGTGTCTGACAGTAGGTGATGATGGACTTCTCACTCACCAAGCCATGCGCTGCAAGCAGTTCTTCAACTTTCGCGGTCAGACGGAGGTTGTTTGAGCGATCTTTTAGATCCATCCAATCAAGGTGCACGGCGCCAGGTATGTGTCCGGACCTGTTGGCAGTCTGGCGTAAACCAAGAAACTCCTCTTTCGAGCGCACGTCCCAGATAATCTGTTCCGGATCATCTATGGCGATCAGTACATCTTCGAGCTCGGCAATAGGCGAGTCGTGCAGTGTCAAGCTGACAGGCCGGAACTCGGGTCGGGTGCCGAAACCTGTTTCCAGCGGTAACTTTGCACCGTGCCATGCGTGTAGTCCACCGTTCAGATAACCGCTGTGACGGTGCCCGATGATATCCAGAGTCCAGATGAACCGTCCGGCCCAGCCACCGCCCTCATCGTCGTAGACGACAATGTCGACATCGGCGTGATAGCCGAGACGGCCGAATAACGCGGTCAAGCGGTCAACACTTGGTAGACGGCCGGTAGCGGGTGGTGTGCCGTCAACCAGCTCCTTCGGCTCCACGAGGATCGCCCCTGGCAGGTGCGCCCGGCCGTACGCTTCGCGAGAAGCGACGTGTACCAGTAACAGGTTCTCCCGCGGCTGAGCTTCGAGCGCTTCCGGTTCAAGTAGCTTGATGGGTGTGATGAGACCCGACCTCGTCAGTAACGGAACCACTATGTTAACTAGTTCTTGTCGAGAAATTAGGACAATGTGTCTGGGTGATTGTCGTCGTATAACCGCGTTGAGGGTGGGGAAGCTCTATTTGCGCCTCCGCTCAGCCCCTCCGGGATGCCCTCAGTCGCGAGCCTGCCCCTGCGGGTCAGTTCGCTCTTTCGGCTTCGCTCAAGGTCGCAAATAGAGCTTCCCCACCCTCAACGCTCACTACTACAGTATTCGAGAGTTTCACACTCCGACATGCTCTTAACGGTGATTGGGCCTGATTAGCTAAATACTCGAATCTGGAAGTCAGCAGCAGAGAGGCCGGGGGTTCGCTTATTCGCGCTGTGAGCGAAGCCGAATGAAGCGAATTGACCGTCTTCGGGCAAGTTCGCGAAATGAGGGGACCCTGGAGGGGCCGAGCGTTTGCGCGAATAAGAGAACCCCCAGCCTCTATGCGGTTGCCATTCGGCAATATCTATGCGGCCATCGACCCAACCTGTGTGGGTAGCGTGGCGCCTACGGTGGCAACATAATGGTTCAAGTTCGTTGTTGGAGAGCCAAGTGCCCGCGAATCTAATCTGGATGGATCTGGAAATGACCGGCCTCGACCCGGACAACGACGTCATTATCGAGATGGCTACCATCGCCACTGACGGCGACCTCAACATCATCGCTGAAGGTCCGGTGCTCGCCATTCGTCAACCCGAGGAGAAGCTTCTTGGCATGGATGAGTGGAACCAGACTCATCACAGCGAATCTGGCTTGTTGGACCGGGTGCGCAAAGAAGGTGTACTCGAACGGGAAGCGGAAGCGCAAACGCTCGCCTTCATCGAGCAGTATGCGGAGAAACGCACCGCTCCTCTATGTGGCAACACCATCTGGCAAGACCGGCGGTTCCTCGCTCGATATATGCCAACCCTGGAGGCATACCTGCACTACCGTATTGTCGATGTGAGCAGCCTCAAGGAGCTTGCCTTGCGCTGGCGTCCGGCGCTGCTGAAGGGTTTCGCAAAAAAGAACGCCCATACGGCATTGGCCGATATCCGCGAATCCATCGAGGAGCTGCGATATTACAAGGAGCACTTCATCCGCCTGGAGTAAGGCGCAACTCCAAGGTGTGCAGAGCCCAGATGATGTGCTCGCGCACCATCTCTGAAACGGGCTTCACCTCCGACGCCGGATCAAGGCGTTCCCGGAGCGCGCGCATAACGGGTTCAGTTGGTTCACCGTTGCCAAGCGCAACCGCCAGATTACGCTGCCATTGCTGATAGTTGATGCGCCGGATCGCGCTGCCTTCGGTCCTTTCCAGGAACTCGGCTTCAGACCAGCCGAACAGGATGAGGAGATCGGATCGGTCGAGATTCTGGCGAGGGCCGAAGTCTCCCTCTGCGGTGTGTTTGGCGTAGCGATTCCACGGGCAGAACAACTGACAGTCATCGCAACCGAATATTCGATTCCCCACCAGTGCCCGCAGCGACTCTGGAATGCTTCCCTTGAGTTCGATTGTCAGATACGAAATACAACGGCGTGCATCGAGTTGTTTCGGTCCAACGATGGCGTTCGTCGGACAAACAGTGATACAGGCTTTGCAGCTGCCGCAGTGATCAACGGTTGAGGGCGTGTCTATCGGGAGTGGTAAATTGGTGAAGATCTCACCTAAGAAGAACCAGGAACCTGCGTTTCTATTCAGCAATAGGCTGTGTTTGCCAATCCACCCGAGGCCCGCTTTTTCCGCCAGGGCTTTCTCGAGAACCGGTGCAGAATCGGTAAACGCCCGGTAGCGCGTGTCGAGATCTACGGCCACCGCATCGATTTTTCGTGCAAGCTTGACCAAACGCCGCCGCACTACCTTGTGATAGTCGCGTCCTAATGCGTAACGGGAGATGTAGCCTTTGGTATTGTCGTTGAGAATCTTGAGGGGTTGGGTATCAGTTGCCAGATAGTCCATGCGTGCTGCGATGACGCGGCAGGTGGTTTGCTGCTTCTGTGCTGAAGCGTCTAAAGATTCAAAAGACTGATTAAAAAGAAGCTCGGGATGCAGACGCTTATCGAGGTTACGTTCCAGATAACCCATCTCACCGTTGAATTTTTTGTCCAGCCAGTCACGCACATGGGGTTCGTGCGCCGATAGATCCACGTCGGTAATGCCAATTTGCTGAAAACCGAGCTCTTCTCCCCAGGTTTTGATTTGTATGCTGAGCTTCTCGAGGTCCAATTTACCCGCCATTTGTCGTAATAATCCACCGCTGCAGCCGATGGATTATCGGGCTCGATAACCTGTCTTCGCGGACAAGTATAATGTGCACGTCGTTTATTTGGAGAATAACTCCTGTTGCAGCTATATACCGCCGCCCAGTGTCGCGAGCTCGATCGCCTGGCAATTGAGCAACATCGCGTTTCGGGATTCGATCTGATGGAACGTGCCGGGCGTGCAACGTTTCGTGCACTTCTCGACCGCTGGCCGGAGGCCAAGTCTGTGAGTGTCGTTTGCGGCAAGGGGAACAACGCCGGTGATGGTTACATCGTGGCGGGATTGGCTCGCGAGATAGGAATGCAGGTCCAGCTCTGTCAACTGGGTAGTGCGAGTGTTCTCACTGGGGATGCTGCCAGGGCCCGCGACTGGGCGCTGAACTTAGGCGTGCAGATCGAACCACTGGCCGATCGATTAGTGGGTGATGTCGTCGTTGACGCTCTTTTGGGTACAGGACTGAACGGGGCTCTACGTAAGCCGTTTGCCGAGGCGGTACGACGCATCAACAAAAGTGCCGGTGGGGTGATCTCGGTCGACATGCCAACTGGTGTGAGTTCGGACAACGGCGCGGTTGTCGGCGACGCGGTTCGTGCTGATGTCACCACGACGTTCATCGGGCGCAAGATCGGGCTGTTTACCGGGCCAGGTGTGTCGTATCGAGGCGATCTGCTCTATGAAGACCTCAATGTACCTCCGGAAATATTCCGATCGGTCGAGGGATGTCCGATGTTGAGCTTCCCGACACTCGACACCCTTAACTACCGATTCCCCCAGCGAGATCCGAATGTCTACAAACAGGCGCTCGGCCACGTGGTGGTGGTTGGTGGGGACTATCACATGGGTGGAGCGCCCCTCATGGCTGCAGAGACCGCATTGCGGGTGGGGGCCGGTATGGTGAGTGTCATCACTCGAGCGGACCATAGAGCGGCGATACTCGCGCGCAGACCGGAACTCATGGTGGAGGACGCGAACGACTATGGCAGCTGTGTTGCGTTGTTAGAGAAGGCGAGTGTCGTGATTGTCGGTCCGGGTCTGGGACGCTCAGATTGGGGGCATGCGTTACTCAGGGAAGCGGTAAGGTCTGGCAAGCCCATGGTGCTGGACGCCGACGGTCTGCATGGTTTCGTGGAATTATCGCTGCGTTCCCGGGGGCCACTGATCATCACGCCGCACAGCGCTGAGGCAGCGGTGCTGCTGGAATGTGATGTGGCCACGGTTCAATCAGATCGTATCAGCGCCGTACACGCGTTGGCCACGCGTGTTGGAGGCACTGCCGTGTTGAAAGGCGTCGGAACGCTTATCGCTGCTAAAAAGACAGCAACGATGGAAGGTGTTGAGGCGACTGAAGCGCAGACCGCAGGGAGCGAAACCGGCGAAAAAACGAGGCTGCTTGGACTGTGCATGCACGGTAATCCAGGTATGGCCACTGCGGGTATGGGAGATGTTCTCAGTGGCGTCATCGGCGGTTTGCTGGCACAGAAACTTTCCGAGGTGGACGCAGCGGTCCTGGGAGTGTGTCTGCACAGCTACGCGGGGGACCAGGCAGCCGAACAGATGGGGCAACGTGGCTTGCTGGCAACCGATCTGCTGCCTTTTATGGTCGAAGCGCTGAGGGTGAGTTGCGGTGATTGAACATGGAAACGATCTCTTTGCAACGCCGTGGCGAATTTTTTTATGCCCCGTAGCGTATTTCTAGATACCCATAACGTCTTTTTAAAAGACGAAGCCGCCACTTTGCAGTACGGAAACAGTCTGGCAAAACGGCTTCGGGGAGACGAGTTGGTGTTGCTGCGTGGGGATCTTGGAGCTGGAAAGACTACCCTGGTGCGAGGCATACTGCGCGGATTGGGCCATACGGGGTCCGTCAAGAGTCCAACGTATACTTTGCTTGAGCCTTATGAACTAGCACAGCAAACCGTATATCACTTTGACTTTTATCGAATTGCGGACAGCCAGGAACTCGAATTCATCGGAATTGATGAGCTCATGGATGCCGACGCCATCAAATTAGTGGAATGGCCGGAACATGCCGCGGATAAGCTTCCTGACCCGGACTTGGAAATTTTTCTACAGGTAGAAGGCGTAGGGCGACGTCTTGAGATTCGTGCGCAGAACTAACGGCTGGTTTATCGCGTGGGTGATGTCAGGCTGTGTTTCAGTCGTGCAAGCGGAACTTCTAGAGGGCGTACGGATGCACGAAGCGCCCAACTACACGAGGGTTGTTTTTGATACCACGGGACCTATTGAATACGACCTTTTTGTCCTGACTAATCCTGACCGGGTTGTCATCGATCTCAAGAACACGTCCGTAGCGTTAGGCTTCGATCCCAGCGTGGTCGCCGTTGGAAGGGAGCGGCTCAAGGGATTGCGCGCGGCCCCCCGGGGCACTGCGTACCGGATAGTGCTGGATACCAGCGTCAAACTCACACCCAAAGGATTTACCCTCAAACCGGTTGCTCCCTATGGCCATCGGCTGGTTGTAGATTTGTATTCGAGTACGCCGAAACCCGTAGCACCCCCAAGCATCCCTGACAAGAACGATCGACGCGACGTGGTCGTTGCAATCGATGCGGGGCACGGTGGTGAAGATCCAGGTGCTTCCGGCGTGGACAAGATCCAGGAGAAGAAGTTGGTATTGAGCCTCGCACGAAAACTGGCTTCCCGACTGAACCGGACACCTGGATACCGGGCCGTCCTGGTGCGCACCGGCGACTATTACATCGCTCACCGCAAGCGCACCAGAATTGCCCGTGATGAGCGCGCGGATCTTTTTGTTTCTCTGCATGCCGACGCGTTCAAAAGTCCCGAGGTCCATGGCGCGTCGGTATATGCATTGTCCGACCGACGCGCTACGAGTGAAACGGCCCGATGGCTGGCGGATAAGGAAAATCGCTCTGATCTCATCGGTGGAGTAGGTGAGGTCAGCCTTGATGACAAGGATGATCTGGTGGCTCGGGTACTAGTTGATCTGTCGATGGATGCCAATCTCGTGGCAAGTATCCAGGCAGGCCAGTGTGTGCTGGACAGGTTAGGTGGCGTCACCAAGATGCATAAGACTCGAGTGGAGCAGGCTGGATTTGTGGTGCTGAGCTCCCCCGACATGCCGTCGATCCTCGTGGAAACAGGGTTCATCTCGAACCCCGCCGAAGCCCGCAGATTGAATCGATCGAGCTATCAGGAACAACTGGCCACGGCCCTGTTCGATGGCATTCGCGACTACATGGGACGTTTCCCACCACCAGGTACGCTGATCGCGTGGCAACGTGATCAAGGCAAGGTGAACTACACCATCGCACGTGGGGATACGCTTTCCGCCATCGCCAGCCGCTACGGCACAAGTCTCCGGCGAATCCGCGAAGCCAACAACATCTCAGGTGATAACAT
>SMWK01000265.1 GCA_004356895.1 Gammaproteobacteria bacterium | reverse complement strand
GCGAGTGCGTCCGACCCGGCTTCCTTGGCCATTAGCTCACTCGCCGTAGCAAAACTTTTACCATCTGTGGAGAATACGATTTCCGTGCCCGCCCCAAACGCGGTTCCATCCAGATACTCGGTAGACTCAGGTATCGGGTTGGTGATGACGACGCTGCCACCATCAACCACCTCGTTACCGCTGTTCATAAACGTAATGATGTAACGCAGTTCGTCACCTGGTACGACGCTAAAAGCATCAACCAATTGCCGTTGCACCTGGCCATCCTCGTTCACGAAGATTTCAACCTTTTTCACCGAGTTGCTCAAAGTCACCTGAGCTGCGGCCGAAACCGCAAACAAGAGACCCAGGGCGGCCAACAAGAGACGTAATGTCCCAGTTGCGCATGAACACAAGTGAAGTTCCTTCATTTGCTGCATCATATCTCCTCCTGCGTTTTTTATTGTCTGGGTGAGCTCGCTCAAATACGCCAGTGAATTGACGATTACGGATGATGATACGATTTCGAAGTCGGTGAGGGGGACGAGTTACTTGCTCGTGAGGCGTATGTCGGTGCTCTGTGAAGTGGGGTCGAACCAGATCTCGGCTTCCGCGCGTTGCAGCTGCCGAAGTACGGCCGCACACTTCTCACCCAGGTTTACTTCCTTGACCCCGTAGTCAGTGCCTTCACGCAATACAAACGCTTCGATGATGCCGTTCAGCGCCTCCTCAGACAGCTCCGTCACGAAAATTTTGATCAATTTTGACTTACTCCAAGGATGAACCGTGAACTGTGCCCCAACCTCAGGCATCTGCCTTGAATTTGGTGCGCTTAGATGCGTTACTTGGCCACGTAATCGCTCTCTATGTGGCGTTCCAACAGGACAGGGAACTATGGCCGAACAGGAACATATACTAATCGTCGAAGACGAGCCTATCACGCGCGAACAGCTCGTTTCGTATTTCGAGGAAGAAGGCTTTCGAGTCTCCTCAACAGGTTCCGGCAGCGAAGTCCTGCCAATGGTGGCGGACAACGAAGTCATACTCGTTCTTCTGGACATCAAACTACCTGGCAAGGACGGGTTGACGCTGACGCGTGAGATTCGAGCACAATCGGACATCGGTATCATTCTCGTCACCAGTAAGCTGGAGCAGATCGACCGCATCCTGGGGCTTGAAAGCGGCGCCGACGATTACGTCACGAAGCCATTCGATCCGCGAGAGTTATTGAGTCGCGCGAAAAACCTGATTCGCCGGGTACATATCCAACAGAATCAGCGGCGTAAGAACCACATCCATTCGTTCGACGGCTGGCAGCTCAACTTGAACAAGCGTGAGCTCACCTCGCCGGAAGGTCAGCAGACCACGCTCTCAGCTGGAGAGTACCAGTTGCTGCTGGCGTTCATGGAGAAGGCTGGCGAGGTTATGAATCGCGATCAACTCATGTTCCGGATTCGCAACCGCGAGTGGTTTCCCGACGATCGCTATATCGACGTGTTGGTGGGACAGCTTCGCAAGAAGCTCGGTGAGCGGGCGGCAAACGCCAAGATCATCGCTACAATCCACGGAACGGGTTATCTGTTTACGCCGGAAGTGGCTTAATACAAAAACCCCCGATCGGCGCATGATAAACCGGTGACTTAAGGCCACCGCTAATTCAAAAGCACCGGTATTGAAGAGATTCTAGCGTGGACGAAAGCGTGGACAACACAGTAGACAAACGCATCTACGAAAGTGCGTCCACGTTGGTGAAACGTACTCATTGGAAGGGTCAGCGGGTGGTGAGCAAATCGCTCAAAACAAACGCCCAGACCCCCAATGCCGTCGCGCGCTATCATCATGAATTCAACATCAATCAATCGCTGACGAGCCCCTACATCTGCCGTGCTCTCGCGATAGACGATCAGGGTCATTGCATCATCTTCGAAGACCCCGGCGGTGATTCCTTACGCGAGGTGATCCAAGACGATGCGTTGAGTCTGGCCGAACAACTCGACATTGCGGTGGAAATTGCCAAAGCGTTGCAGTCTATCCACGACGAAGGCGTGATTCACCGCGACCTGAACCCGTCCAACATCATCGTATGCAAACACCCGACGGCCGTGCATCTCATCGATTTCGGACTTGCAACCCTGATACCCTGGGAACATCCCGGTACAGAACAACTCACCCACCTCACCGGAACATTACCCTATATCTCCCCGGAGCAGACCGGACGAGTCAACCGCGTGATCGATTATCGCACTGACCTCTACTCGCTCGGTGCCACCTTGTACGAGTTTTTTTGCGGTATCCCCCCTTTTGCCAATACCGATCCACTCGAACTGATCCATGCCCATATCGCGAGCGCCCCGAAACCGTTAACTGCCGTCGACGAGCACATCCCCATATGGCTTTCCGAAGTGATACAAAAGTTGTTGTCAAAACAACCAGAGGACCGGTATCAAAGTGCCGCGGGCGTTTGCGACGATCTCGTCGAGGGACAGACCCACAGCAACGTCATCCCGTTTCGACTCGGTCAGACAGACAGCCCCAGCCAACTTGCTCTTCCTAAGCAAATTTACGGCAGAGACGCGGAACTGCTGGTGTTTCAGGAATGTATGCGGCGAGTCGTCAAAGGCGAAGTACTGTTTCTACAAATCGTCGGTGCAATCGGTATCGGGAAATCCACACTTTGCGATGTCATGAGCCGGGAAGCCAACGAAAACAGGCTGCTCCTGGCTCGAACCAGTGCCCGCACTCTGGATCTTTACGATCCCGACACTATATTCCTTGAGCTCTTACGCCTGGTAGTCCGCCAGGCATTGTCGCTCGGAACCACGACTGGCGACGCGATCGTCGCTCGGCTGGAAGCGCTCGAATCCCCCGATGTGCAATGCCTGACCGCTTACATTCCCGAGCTTAAAAATCTACTGAAGACGGCCGGTGGAGATACCGGACAGACTGACAAGGGAATTCGTGAGCTCCTCGATGCTTTTGCCCCGCAACCCCTGTGTCTGATCATCGAAGAGATCGATCTGGTTGCCAAGGAATGCTTGGATGCGCTCATCCAGACAGTACTGGAATCCAGTCACGTGTTACTCGTGCTGACCAGAGAACAACCCAACGACATGCTCCTCGCCAGTCCACGAATCGCAACCAAGAGCACAATCGTTGATCTCAGCGTCCTGGATAAAGCCGACGTCCGCGGCTTACTGGTGGATATGCTCTCCCACAGCGAAGCGAGAGTACGAGAGCTTGCAGGCGAACTGCATAGTAAAACCGACGGATTACCGAGCCATCTGTTGGAACTGATCTTCGAGTTACACCGCGAAGAATTCATCTTCTACGATTCTGATTCAGCATCCTGGGCATGGCACATTGACCAGATTCGAGGCCATTTCTTCAGCAACAACTCTATTCGGCGCATCGAGCAACAGATCTCAGAATTACCCGAGTCAACGCAAGCCGCATTAGCACAGGGGGCAACAATCGGTGAGACATTCAGTACCTCGATGGTTGCCAGGTTGCTGGGAGTTCCAGAAAACGAAGTTGCGGCGATCATCCGTCCGGCGATCGGACTAGGGCTGGTAGGCAAGAAACCGACAGACCAAGCAGGGGAGCCTTTCAGCGAATATCAATTTTCCCACCCACGGGTGCGGGCTTTCATCTACAGCGGCCTGAGCAATGCTGAAAAAGCTGTCGCTCACTTCGCCATTGCGGGAATGCTCGAGACATTGAAACGCCCGAGTGGTCGACATCTGTTACTCATTACCGACCACTTGAATGCCGCAGTGAATCCAACCGACCTCTCGACAGAGAACCGTCAGCGAATCGCTCACTACAACCTGTTGGCGGCGCGCGAGAGCCTTCAGCAAGCGGCCTTTCAACCCGCCTACAAATATTGTCGCAGCGGGTTGGTCTTAATCGACGCAAGAACGGACACGACTCAAACGATCTTCATCGAGTTATGTCAGTGCGCGGCCGAGGCTGCGTTCTTCTGTGGTGACTTCGACCAACTTGATCGTGTCGCCGATCACACACCAAGTAGCAACAGCGCGCTCAGTGAAATCCAAATTCGCGCGGCTGTTGTGCAAAACCGACTCTCTGAAGCCCGCACACTGACACTCAAAGCATTACAGGATCTTGGCTACCCGGTACCGGGAGACGCGCGGCAGTTCGAGCGGTTGCAGCATCGCCTCACTGGGTCGGTAGGCTCGTTTTTCGCCTCTCTTTTCGAAAGGTTGCAACGTTCGCTCCACCTCGCGTTCCGGACGCTGCCTATGCCTGTACCGAGAATAGAAAACATCCATCTTCATCAGGCACTGCGACTCATCGGTTATCTGCTGCACGCAAGCTACCACATGGGGCGTCCGGGTTTGATTCAACTCGCAAACGATGTACTGCGATACGCGAAAGAATACGGCTACAGCGCAGAGGTCGCCTTCGCCTACGCGGCACGTGCGGTGGGTGCAATTGCCAACGATCAACCGATGCTCGCAGTGCGTTTCGCTGAAGAAGCGCGGTTGCTCGCCGTTCAGTTTCACGGCGATCCTTTCGCGGTTCGGGCAATCACTCTACTGGGTGGCCTGGTCGATCCCTGGTCGACAAACCTCGACCAGACTCTCAACTCACTCAACGAGAATATCGGCCTCAGCATGGCCCACCAGGACTATGAGTTCGCGGCCAGCGCGACGGCATTCTATGCAACCAATGCACTGATACGCGGTATGGATCTCGGCTCACTCAGACGCGAGATCACTATACAGTTGGGACACATCGAAGGTTTCAAACAGGTTACCGGGGTGAACATCGCACGTTTTGTACGTCAGATCGTCAGCAGCCTGCTCGGACTGACGGATGCAGAATTAGACAAAAATCGAGGTTCTGAACTCACCATCTCCAACACCGAAGACGTCGTGGCGCTGGGTTATGTCTACGTCCTGAGACTGTATTACGCAGTCCTGTTCAACGACTTTTCGGGTGCTGCCAATATACTCGACCTCGCACGCCGCTACGTAAAAGCGCTCGCAGGCTCACCATTGATGATCCTGTTCGTTTTTGCCGAGGCGATTGTTCAGCTGAAGACCCAACGCCGGGGAACTCGCGGGGCGCGCCGGGCTATCAAACGCTTGCGTCGCTGGAACGCCCAGGGAGCCTCCCACGCAGAACCAAAACTGGCGATGTTGCAGGCGGAGCTCGCCTGGCAGCGCGGGGCGACTACTCGAGCGATCGAGTACTACGAATTTGCCGCGGACAGGGCACGTCGCCTCGGACTCGCTAACGACGAGGCACTCGCATACGAGCTTGCCGCGCGAGCCTGTGAAAGCAAAGGCCGAACCGACTTCGCCAAACTATTTGCCCGCAACGCATACCAAGCGTATCTGCGATGGGGCGCGAACGCTAAAACCAACCAGCTGGAACGCGACTTTCAGGCGCAACTCGGGGATGGTTTGAGCCAGTTGCCAACGAATTCGCTGAACGTCAGCGATCTGGCGGATCTGACTGTACGCGATTTCCAGTCTCGCAGCGCAAGCTCAGAGAGCAGTGAATTCAACCAGCGCATTCTGGATACCACCACAGTGCTGCGAGCCGCTCAGGCGATCTCCGGGGAGGTCATGCTAGATGCCGTGCTCACCAAACTCCTGCGTCTGGCTCTGGAGCACGCCGGTGCCCAGAAAGCCTGCATGTTGCTGGTAAACGACAAACGCCTGTACCTGGAAGCCGTGGCTTCTGTAGATGGCGGGCCAACTCGCAGGATAATTCCACCAGTTCCGTTGGAAGCGAGTGACGATGTGCCGGAAAGCGTCGTTCAGTTTGTTAGCCGCACTAAGGAAGCACTCGTGCTGATAGACGCCACCCAAGAGGATGTGTTCACTCAGGATCCTTACGTACGGCGCATGCAGCCATTGAGCGTGTTGTGCCTGCCGATCATCCACCGTGGTGCAATCACCGGAATTCTCTACGTGGAGCATCGTTGGCTCACTGGCACGTTCACCGCGCAGCGTGTTGAAGTGCTCACCTTGCTGGCCTCCCAAGCGGCCATTTCGATTGAGAACGCCCGTCTCTATGCGGATCTGAAATCGACTCAAGACCAATACCGTGCGCTGTACGACAATGCGATTGAAGGATTGTTTCGTATCGACGCGCAAGGTGTGCTGTTGAGCGCCAACCCCACCCTCGCTGACATCTTAGGATTCGCCAGCGTCGCCGATATGCTCGACGAGTATCGTGATCTCATCGATCGGGTATTTCTGAACAAGAGCCAGGCAGGCCAGTTCATCTCACAGCTCGAGGATCAACAGCTCGTGAACGGATTTGAGGCTCAAGGGATAACTCGCGACGGCCGCACATTCTGGATGGCGCTAACGGCACGGCTGAGCGAGGACCCTGAGGGCGACTATATCGACGGCTCGCTGATCGATATCTCCGGGCGCATCGAGCGCGAACAAGCCAACAAGCAACGGCAGATTGCAGAAGCTGCGACTCAAGCAAAAAGCGAGTTTCTCGCCAACATGAGTCACGAGATCCGCACACCCATGAATGCAATCGTCGGGTTCTCCAAGCTTGCGCTGGAATCAGGACTCGGCCGCAAACAGCACGAGTACCTCACAGCCATTCGCAACGCGGCAGAGAACCTCTTAGGCATCATCAGCGACGTACTCGACTTTTCGAAGATCGAAGCCGGTAAGCTGACGTTGGAGCAGCGGCCTTTCAAGCTGAGTGACATGCTCGCCGAAGTCGAGCGGCTTTTCAGAACGGAGCTTCGTAAACGCAACCTGGAATTTATCGTCGAAAATCGATCCGCACAACACAGTGGGTTCCCGGAAGACGGAGTTCTCCTCGGCGATCCGCTCCGGCTTCAACAGGTACTCGTCAATCTGGTCGGTAATGCGACGAAATTTACCGAGAAGGGGGAGATCCGCGTTGCGGTGTCGGTAAAGGGGTTCCTCGCACCTGAACTCATTCTCGAATTTAAGGTGTCCGACACCGGTATCGGTATCGACGAAGAACACCAGAACCGTCTGTTTGAATCATTCGAGCAAGCCGAAACCTCGACCACACGCCGTTACGGCGGCACGGGACTTGGGCTGACGATCTGCAAGCGGCTGGTCGAAATCATGGGAGGTGACATTGACGTGGAATCGGCACCCGGTCAGGGCAGCTGTTTCACTTTTTCTACCAAGGTGCTGCTTGCGGATGAAAACACCACCTTGCCCAGCTCCGGCCGAAAACGAACGCGAATTACCTCGGCGCTGCGCAACCGCAGAATCCTCATCGCTGAGGACAACCCGATCAACCAGCAGCTCGCGCTCGAGTTTCTCGAGCGAGCGGGCGCAACCGTAGATATCGCCCAGAACGGCCGAGAAGCGGTCGCCAAAGCCACGGAGCACACCTACGACGCTATCCTGATGGATATTCACATGCCCGAGATGGATGGTCTCGAAGCCTGTCGCCTGCTTCGTGAGCAACACATCGACGTTCCCATCATCGCGGTTTCAGCTGATGCGCTCGAAACCCGCAAGGCCTCCGCGCTGGACGCAGGATGTGATAGTTACATCACCAAGCCCATCGATTTCGACGAACTATTCGGCGAGCTGGCCCACCTCTTGCCCGAGGGACACGAGGATCTGAAACGGCGTGCCTCCGATCAAGCCGAAAAAACAGATGTCGAATCGATTCTGGAAGATTTTCCGCTCCAGCGGTTGCCCGGGATCGACATTGGCGAAGCCATTCTCGGCCACAACGGAAATATCCCGCTGATGATCAAGCTCATGGGTGATTTCGGTCACTATTATGGCGACGCGGGTGCCAAGATTCGCGAATTCTTGAGTGCAGAGCGGTACGAGGAAGCCGAACGCCTGACCCATAACCTGCACGGTGTGGCAGGCAGCTTCGGCGCCCAGCGGCTGAAGGATGCCTCGAAAACACTTGAACTTGCCCTGGCGCAAGGCAAGCAGGACAGCCTACGTGGTCTGGTGCGGAGTTTCGAAATTGCGCTCACGGAAGTGTTGGAATCTGCGGCAGAGCTCGCCAGCGATGAGGTGCGATTCCGCGCCTCGGATCTCAGCGAGCAAAGTTAATCGGCAAGTTCGTGCAGCATTAGTTCATCGGGGTTGACAGCAAGCCCCATAAAATCGAACAGCTCAGCGTCCGCGAGATGTGCAGGTACTACATAGCGGAGGCTACGCGCAATGCTCTCGACGCGACCTGGAGCCAACTGATCCCAGCCCTTGAGCATTTCTTTGATGACCTGGCGTTGTTGATTCGCCTGGCTGCCACACAGATTGCAGGGAATGATCGGGTATTTGCGTAACGCTGCGAATCTGGCGAGATCTTTCTCGCGGCAGTAATACAGGGGTCGAATGACCATATTACGTCCATCGTCGCTCTTCAGCTTAGGTGGCATCGACTTCAGGCGTCCACCATGGAACATATTGAGGAACAGCGTTTCCACAACATCATCTGTGTGATGACCGAGGGCGATCTTGTTTGCACCGATCTCTCTGGCGAAGGAGTACAGGATGCCGCGCCTCAATCGTGAGCATACTCGGCAAGTCGTCTTACCCGGGGCGGTCAGCGCCTGGACCACGTGGTAGGTATCTTCCTCGAGCACGTGAAACGCTACCCCTAGATCTGTCAGGTAACGGGGTAACACGTCGGCTGGGAAGCCGGGATGTTTCTGGTCGAGATTTACCGCGATGAGTTCGAAGTCCACCGGCGCGCTACGCTGTAAATTCAGCAGGATGTCCAGCAGACCATATGAGTCTTTGCCACCCGAGATGCACACCATGACACGGTCACCGGCTTCAATCATGCCGTAGTCGGCGATCGCGCGACCCACTAAGCGTCGCAGCTTTTTCTGCAGTTTGGCCTGCAAGCGTTGTGGGTTTTTGTCCAATTCGGTGAGATTGTCGGGATTAGGCTGCAACGAGGAACTCCGTGGCTGTCAAGGGAGCGGTTTTTACATCGCTAACTCACGTCGCGCAACCCACCATTGGTTATGAAGTGGTAGAAATCGGCGCCAATCAACAGGTACCTGCAGATTAATTCAACCCGCGCAGCACCAGCATCGGTGGTGCCGAAACCAGTGATCGTGTACTGAACAGGCCGACTACCAGGATCAGCAGCGACCCCGCAAGAGGCGCGATCAGCCACAACCAGGGATGCATTTGCATCGGCAAGTCAAAGATTTGGGTCTGCAACATCGCGACGGTGAACTCCGAGCCGACCACCGCGACGATACCCGCAAAAAAACCAAGAACGGCGAACTCTCCGGCCAACGAACCCGCAATGAGCCGGCGACTGCCTCCCAAGGTTCTCACGAGCGCGTGTTCGGCCATGCGGGTATCACGACTGGCCTGGATGCTTGCGATCAACACAAGACATCCGGAAGCAACAACCAGGCTCAAAACCAGCTCGACTGCTTGCGTGACTCGTTCGATGATGCTCTGTACCTGGGCGATGAGGGCATCTACTTCAATAACGGTTATGGTTGGGAATTCGGATAACAAGGTATTGAGAAATCGCTTCTTCTCGGGCGCGAGAAAGAAACTCGTCATGTAGGTAGCGGGAATTTGATCAAGTGCCGCAGGGGAAAAGATAATGAAGAAGTTCGGCCGCATACTCTCCCAGTTCAGACGTCGCAAGTTGGTAATCTCGACATCCACGATCTGACCTGCAACATCGAAGCGCAGCGTATCGCCAACCCCCAGACCCAGACTCTCCGCGTAATCATCTTCGAGTGAGACCAGGGCACCGGTTTCGTTTTCATCCCACCACCTACCTTCGACGACGGTATTGTCATCCGGTAGTTTGCTCGCCCAGGTGAGATTACGCTCCGAACGCAAGCGTGGTCCTGGTCCTTCCACCGAACGATGCTCGTCCTCCCAGGTTTTTGCATCGATCCCGTTCGCTTCGATCACGCGCCCTCGCACCATCGGATAGATGCCTCCCTGGCGCTCGCTGTGTTCAGCGAGCATCGCAGAAAGGTCATCCACCTGATCTGGTGTCACGTTGAGCACGAAGTGATTCGGTGCGTTCTCCGGCAACTGTGAACGCCACTCGTCGATGAGCGACGTTCTGAGCAGCAGGAGAATCAGCAACAGCATGAAGGCTAATCCGAAGATGAGTATTTGCGCCACGTTTTCTCGGTGACGGCGTTGCAATCCCGCCAGCGCGAGGCGCCATCCGCTACCCGCCTGCATCCCCACCACCCGACCGCTGCGCAATAACAAAGTCGCCAACGCGCCGAAGACCAGCAAGGCCGCGCCCGTGCAGATCAACATCCAAGCGGTCAACCAGAGGCTACCGCTGTACCAGATCAAGAGGAACAAACTGCCTGCGGCCGCTGCGCCGTAGCTTAAATACTGCGAAGCCGGGGCCGCGCCCAGATCTCTGCGGATAACCCGCATCGGCGAAATGTTTTTCAGATGCAACAAAGGTGGCAACGCAAATGCCAACGCACAGATGAGCCCCGTTGCTGAACCCAGCAGGAACGGTCGTGCACTCGGCATCGGCAGATCTATGGGTACGAGGGATCCCAGCAGAGCCACGATGATCAGGTGCAAAGCCCCCCCTCCGGCTAGACCGAGCACAACCGAGACCGCACCCACCGCCATCAACAGCGCGAGGTACCCACCAAGAATCTGATTAGCTGTTGCACCGAGCGTCTTGAGAATCCCAACGTGATCATAGTGACGCCGAGCATAACGATGAGCACTCAGCGCCACGGCAACACCGGCCAGCAATACACCAAGCAACCCCCCCAACAGGAGAAAACTCTCGGCTCTGTTCAGCGCTGAGCCAATTGACGGACTACTTTCCCGAATGCTGACCCAGCGAAAGTTCGGCAATAGCGGCAACTCATCTTTGAGTTCTGCCAGCGCGCCGTCGTCACCTTTCAGGAGAAGCCGATAGGAGATCCTGCTGCCGGGCTGTACAACCTCGGTCGCCGGTACATCCTCGATACGCATTAGTAATCGTGGTCCAAGATCGAACAACGAGCCACCACGATCCGGCTCCCGCGTGAGGACCTTAACCACCTTCAGCTCGGCAAACCCCACCTCGACAGTGTCACCAAGCGAAATACCAAGAGAGGGGAACAGTCGTGAGTCCAGCCATATCTCCCCTTGCTCAGGTAGCGCCATAGTCACATCACCCGGCGTGAAAGGTTCATCGGAAACCTTGAGCACCCCTCGTAGTGGATATCCCGGCGCAACGGCCTTGACGCTGACGAGCTGGTTGACCTCGTCGCTCGCAAAAACCATGGAGGGGAAGAGCATCGTGTCGGTGAATATGATCCCACGTGCTGAAGCCGCATCACGAAACTCGTCCGGAATCTCACGCGAGCTGCCAATGTAACGGTCAGCTGCAAGGAAATTTGCCGATTCGGAGATCAACGCCTGATGCAACCGGTCGACAAACAAGCTAACTGACGTAACCGTGCCGATGGCAAGCACCAGGGCAACGAGCAGCAAGCCGAGCTCCCCGGACCGCCAATCGCGCCACGCCATGCGCATTACCAGCCGAAAGTTCAAGACACTATTCTCCCGGTATCTAACACTATCGTGCGCTGGCAACGGGAGGCCAGCCGCTCGTCGTGAGTAACGAGGATCAGAGTTGTAGCAAATTCCTCGTTCAACTCGAATATCAGGTCGATGATTTTCTGACCCGTCGCCGTATCAAGATTGCCAGTAGGCTCATCGGCAAACAATACGGTCGGCTGGCATGCAAAGGCCCGGGCGATCGCAACTCGCTGTTGTTCGCCACCGGAAAGTTGCCGGGGATAGTGGGTTGTTCGCTCGCCAAGCCCAACCTTGATCAGCAGCTCCATGGCTTCTTGCTTCGCATTCCTATCCCCGCGCAACT
>SMWK01000264.1 GCA_004356895.1 Gammaproteobacteria bacterium | reverse complement strand
GATAGTTACCGGCTCTCCCCAGGGGCCGGGCTCGCCGCCGGGCAACGCGGCCTGTGCATTGTAAGTTGGCATGTTTGGTCCTCCTGATTATGTGGCGTGGCGCGCCGCCAGATAGACGCCAGCCAAATAGAATAGAAGTAGAGTATCGAAAAAGAGAACGCTAATCAGAGGTTCCTCAATGCCACTGACAATTCGCACGATTGGCAAGACCGACATAAAAGTCACTACGCTCGGCTTCGGCGGCGGTCCGCTCGGTGGTGTAGGGGGTCGAATCAGTGAAGCGCAAGTAGCGGCCGTCGTCGAAGCGGCCTGGGATGGCGGGATTCGCTATTTTGATACCGCCCCATTGTACGGTCACGGCCTCAGTGAAAAGCGCCTTGGTGCGCAACTCAGCCCGCTTTGGAGAGATGACTTTGCCTTGTCGAGCAAGGTGGGTCGGCTGTTGGTACCCGTGGCAGAAGGGGTTCGTAATCCACAGATGCGCGACAGCGAACCTTTCGCAATCCGCTACGATTACTCCTACGATGCCGCCCGGCGGTCTCTCGAGTCGAGCCTGGAACGTCTCCATCTGGATCGCGTCGACATCCTGCTCTGTCATGACATTGACATCTGGACCCATGGCGATAGCCAGCCAGAGATTTTTGCGACCGCGGCGCGTGGCATACTGCCTGCGCTGGCTGATTTGCGCAGCGAAGGCGTCATTCGAGCGTTTGGTCTCGGTGTCAACGAGGCTGCCGTGTGCAGCCAAGTTATGGACCACTTTGACGTCGACTGTTTCCTGCTCGCCGGACGTTTCACGCTTCTGGAGCAGTCACCGTTGGATGATCTGTTGCCGAAATGTCTAGAAAACCAGGTTTCCATCATCATCGGCGGACCGTATAACTCGGGTTTGCTTGCGGTAACGGATCGCAAACGGGCAACGTACGACTACCAGCCCGTGGATGATGCACGTTGGGCCAAGGCGCAGCATATTCGTGCCGTTTGCGAATCGCATGGTGTTGATCCACGCGCTGCCGCGCTCCAATATCCGTTGCGCCACCCTGCTGTTGTGTCGGTCATTCCCGGCGTCTGGACGGTAGAAGAGGTGCAGACGAACCTGGCGTTGATCAAATCAGATATCCCGGATGCGTTATGGGAGGACCTTGCAGAGGTGGACTTGGCTCGAAAGCTCTGACTTCATGAATAATCCGGGCTAGGGACACGCAACCAGAACCAACTCTGAACCTGGTGCTGGCAGGGTCCAACGTGTTCCCTGGCTGGTTGCGACGTATCCCTCGACCTGATCGATGAAATCCCAGGGATCACTGAAGGGAACGCCGCGGAGTTCGTCTAGATCCTGAGTGTAGGGGGCAAAGAAATTTTCCCAGTGACCAAGCACTACGTGGCGGGGTTGAACTCGTTGCAGCAAGTTACCCGGATAGTCACTGACCTCACGATGCGAAGCGACGCAAACGAGCGCCGCATCCACGGTCAAGTCCGGTGGTGGGTATCCAAGTGGTGGATTGCTGGCAGCATCCTGATAGTGCAACGAAAACAGGGCCCGATCTTCGGTGGGATGCAGGAACTCAATCAGAAATGCAAGTGTACGTCCTTCGACCCACCCGTTCGCTCGCGCGGGGAGCCGGTCGAGGTTTTTATGCAACTGCCCCGTCATGAGTTTTATTCCCGCAAAGTGAGGCGCGTGCTCGGATTTGATGGGTAAAAACCGAACGCGCGTTTCGGGAATCCAAATCCATGGTTCCCGTTTGTCTTTGGAGTTACCTGCAGATTCACCCGCCGAGTAACTAGAATTGATTATGGTTACTCGATTTTCGAGTGCTGGCAGGGCCGCCAACAGGTGCGCGACAGTGCGGCTTCCGTAGACCATCGCCTGTGGCGCGCGATGTTCCGCGATCCAACCTACATCCAACAAATGGTCGTAGTGCGCGTGGCCAACGATGATTGCGTCCGCCGTCATAACGTCTGGCAGCCACTGCTCAATTGCGTCGGTGTTTGGCCCAATGGGTAAGAGGCTCAACGCTGTCAGCACACCGGGGTTGGAGAAGAACGGGCCAAGCAACACAACATCCTCACCTCGTCGCAGCAGATAGCCGCCTGAACCGAGGTAATTGATGGAGAGCGTCTCACGATCTGGACAGTCGGTTGTCTCACAATCGGGACAGGAACTCCCCGCACTTACGGGAAGTCCTCGAATGCCGCAACTGCTGAGAACGACGAGCAGGGACGCGAGCAGCACGGTTTGGCTGGAGGGAATGGTTTTCACTCGGTTGCGAGCCAGTGAGTGAAGATAACGCCATGGTCACCCGCCTCGATCACGCGCAGCAGGACTCGACCACCGGGATAGAGATCGACGGTGATAAATCCGTGCGCAAGGCGTGCAAAAATCGTGTCGGGTCCACGAGTCACGGTCGTTAGCTTTCCGCTGGAGCCCGCGCCGCTCACGAGCACATAGTCCCATGGGTCTCTACGCGAGAGGACCTGCAGGCTGTGGTCGTGACCACCGGCGAAAATCAACGGAGCTGGACCCTCGTAAACAGAGAATGCGGTGGCGAGTTGGACGTGTACTGAGCGGTATCGTTGTGAAAACGTATCCTGGACCTGGGCGAGGATTTTCCTGCCCAGTGGGTAAATTGAGCCCACCACAGGGAGCGGAATCCACGCCTTGGAGAACAGACGCGTCAGCGGAAAAATGTGATCTTGCCAGTTGTAGAAACCTCCGTGGCGGCCATAGGTCCAAGGTGGATGATGGGCAACGACAATCACCAACTCCTTGCCCGCCGCATCCAATACTTCGTGGATTTGCTGCGAGATCATTCGTAACGGTTTGTCACCCAGGTCACAGCCGGTAGAGTCGGGTGAGGTCTGGAGTAACCATTCGGTGTCCAACGCAACGAGTACGATTCCGTCGAGTTCATCGTCCGTGGCTGGTCCGGGACAACCATTGGTTGGACGGAACCGGATTGACGGGCGATTAGCTTCCACGTAAGCCGCCTGTCGGTTGATGCCGGTACGACCGGAGCGCCAGTCATGGTTGCCTGGCACGAATAGTCCGCGGCTGGAACCTACCGCGGCGATTTGTTTATCGAGTACGGCCTTCTCGCGATAAGCCGGTCCTTCTGGAAGGCCTTTCTCGTAAACATTGTCACCGAGAAAAACGACAGAGGTACGATCCGGAGCTATCTCGCTCCAAGCCCGCACGCTTTCAAGCACTCCAGGGTCGGGTCGTCCCGCGTCGCCAACGAGAATCACACGAGCAAGCACCGCCGGATCGGGAGGGACGTCGGGGGTGTGTATGTCAAGTTGAAGACGTGTACAGGCCGAGACGATGACCAAGCCCGCTGCGAGTAACCCGCGGTTACGCACGCGCTTCGATTTGAGAGAGTATTTGTTCGTGCCGGGTTTTGGAGAGTTGATAGTTACGCCAGAGTAATAGTGCGGGAACGAAGCCAATGGCGAGACAGGGACCCGCGATCATCGACAATTGAAACAAGGTTTCCGACGGAATATCCGCCGCGGTTTTTACCGACTCCCCCGTGGGCCACTCGATTAGATCGAGCACGATACCGCTCGTTGCGGCACCCAGCCCGGCAGTGGCTTTGATGATGAACGAATAAGCACCGAAGAAAACGCCTTCCTGGCGCTTGTTGGTGGCCAGTTCCTGTTCATCGGCAACGTCTGCCAACATGGAGATTACCGCCACAACCAGCTGGCTCACGACCGCTCCAGCTAAGAAGTGCGAGGCCATGAGCGCATAAACCACCATTGAACTCCCCGGGGCGGGGAATAGGCCGGCATAGTGCAGCACCACCGGGCCGGTATAGAACACGGCCCATCCGATCGAGCCAACGAACAAAGCCTGCTTTTTTTCGATCCGTCGCATGATCCAGGGCGAGGTGGCAAAACCAATAAACGTCGCAACCACCCCCGAAATAAGGATCGCCGAGATCCCTTCAGGTGAAACTTCCCAGAAGAAAGTGTTGAGGTATAGCTGCAGGGCGGCGCCCACCCCAACAGGAACGGAGATCACCACAAATCCGCCAATCAACCAAAGAAACGAACGGTTTTTAGCGGCAAGCCCCATGTCGTTGAGAATCTGTTTGGGGTTAAGCTGTTGCGAATCCCGTGGTTTTGGCAGGTGGGGAACCAGATGTTGCGTGCCAAACGAGGTAACGAGGACCGCCAAGCACATGCCAACGCCGAGAATTGCGGTAAATGGAGGGTAGGCTTCAGGATCGAGTTGACCGTTCTCATAGGTCTCACTGGATGCGAAGAACACCAGGAAGCCTAAGGCGTAGACCGTTAGCGCACCAACGGAGTTGAATACCATGCGAAACGCGGCAATCACGTTGCGCTCGTGGTAGTCCGATGTCATTTCGGCGCCAAGCGCGATATGAGGAACATGGTAGAGCGTCATGGCGAACCGGGTGAGCGCGGCAAACACGAGGAGCCAGACAAAAAGGCCTGTCTCGGAATCCACCATGGGGTTGAACAGCAAAAAGAAGCACAAACCCAGGGGCAGGGCCGATACATACATGAAAGGATGGCGCCGCCCGTACTTCGAACGCCAACCGTCCGAGATTGAACCCATCAAAGGATCGGTAATGGCATCGATAAAAATTCCGACGAATATCGCAATGCCGCAAAGTGTCCCCGAGACACCAAGTACCTGGTTGTAATAGAAGAGTAAGAATACGGCGAAGGCGGTGTTTTTCAGACCTTCAGCAAGCTGCCCAACCCAGTAGGCGAGCTTTGTATTCAGCGAGAGTGTTCCCATACAACGTGTGTTGAGCGCCTAGGTGCGTGCGTTTCATACCCACCGCCGACTGCGGTGGTTTATCAAATGTACAGGCAATACAACAACAAAAGCAAAACGGTGAGCAGTGCCGTACCATCACCCCATGGCTCTTCCCAACAAACCGATGCCCTGGTGCTGTATTCAGCGTGCGCAGACGCGCGAGCCGTTGATGGATTCGAGCCTGGTCCTTGCAGCGGTGGATATCGACCATCACGTCGAGTCCAATGGCGATGAATGGTGCCTGTATGTACCCCTCGAAATGGAATTGACTGCACTCGAAGAACTGCAGAGCTATCAGTTAGAAAACGTACCAAAGATCGTACACCGTCCCAAAGTTGTTACCTTCGACAGCGGCTGGTTTGGGGTACTGGGTTACCTCACCGTCATCTGGCTGCTCCCTTCTCTTGAAGCCGCCTCCGTCTTCGACTTGGATTGGCGCGGTGCAGGACGCATGCAGGCGGGACTCGTTATGGATGGACAATGGTGGCGCACGGTTACCGCGCTCACCCTGCATGCCGATCTCGCTCATATCCTCGCAAACTCGCTGTTTGGCGCGGTATTTGGGCTTTTCGTCGGCCGTTATCTTGGTTCAGGCTTCGGCTGGTTGCTGGTGCTGTTGGCGGGTGCGCTCGGCAATGGCATCAATGCATTCATTCAGCCGGACACGTTTAGTGCGATCGGTGCATCCACCGCCACATTTGCCGCCCTTGGCCTGGTGGCAGCTTTCGTCTGGCGACGGGGTTATCACCGGGCTCTCGATTGGCGGCGCAGCTTTGCGCCATTATTTGCCGCCATCTGTCTACTTGCCTTCACCGGCGTGGGTGGCGCGGATGGAAACACCGACGTGCTCGGACATTTTATGGGGTTTAGCTGTGGCGTAGCACTCGGCCTGCTGGCGCCGAGCTTCGACATCCGACGTCTGGGAATCAGTGGACAGTATCTATCGGGCGCTGCTGCCTTCGGCCTCATCGGTCTAGCGTGGGCACTGGCAGGTGGCGCGTGACGATTGCCAGGCTGGACTGGCGGGTCGAATGGTTTATTCCATGACTCGTTCGGCACATCAAAGTTTTCATTAATCAGGAAGTATCAAAGAGGAGAGTTTGTGACGAATGTTCAAGATGAACTGATCGAGCTGCGCGGTTTGCGTTTCCACTACCGCGACTGGCCTTCATCGAATGCCAACGCCAAGGACCTGGTGCTTCTTCATGGCTACACCGGTCATGCTCGCAGCTGGGATGCGTTTGCAGCCGCGATGTCGGATACCTACCGGGTGCTCGCCCTCGATCAGCGGGGCCACGGTGAAACTCAGTGGGCGCCACCGCAAGCATACGGCACGAGAGAAATGGTCACGGATCTCGAAGCTTTCGTTGCCGCGATGGGTTTGAGCGACTTCACGCTGCTGGGGCTCTCCATGGGTGGCATCGTATCGATCGGCTATGCAGGCGCTCGTCCGCCGGAGTTATCGCGCCTGGTGATCGTCGATATTGCTCCGGAGATTTCCGCTGCAGGCTTGCAGAAGATCGTGACCAACGTTGCCCGTAGCGACACGTTCGCCACAAGAGAAGAAGCCTTCGCCCGTGCTCGGCAAGACAATCCCATCCCACCGGTGGAACATCACCGCCACCGGGTATACAACTCCCTGATGCGTACCGAGGAAGGTCTTTGGACTTATCGCTACGATCGCGCGTTGCGCGATGCGAGCGTTCCCCGAGAAACTATCCCTGCGGAAGAAGGCTGGGAACTCGTCGCGAACTTCAATGTACCAACGCTGCTCATTCGCGGTGAACTGAGCGACATCCTTGCACCGGAGATTGCTGAACGTATGGCGAAGGACATACCCGATTGCCAGCTTCGAGAGGTCGCGGGCTCTGGGCATCCAGTGCCGTTGGATCAACCTGAGTCGTTCCTCGAAGTCGCGAGAGAGTTTCTAACCGGCTAGGAATCGAGACGTCTGCTTGCGCTAGTCGCGAGGCGTCTGCTCGCATAGTTGCGAGGCGTCTGCTCGCATAGTTGCGAGGCGTCTGCTCGCATAGTTGCGAGGCGCTTACTCAGGCGACACTGCGCACTCGTTTGAGGTCAGCCAGTTCTTTCTGCAACGTTTCCACGCAGGCCTTCAGCTCGGCAAGCTCCGAAACGGGTGCCTCACTTGCTACGCAGACGCGGTCGTATTCCGCTTTGAGCCGTCGGCCGCTATCGCGTTCCTCGGCAATATAACGTCCGAGTAGCTCACCCGTTTGGGGATCGATGCTGGTGTCGTTGAAGAAGCTCGCGAACGGATCTTTGCCGTCACCACCATCCCCGCGACTTGTGCGGGCAACCTTCTCAGCGTCGGTCGCATCCGAGCGGATGAAGGCAACGAGGTCATCAAAATCTTTAAAGAATTGAAATGCCGTTTCCTCACACACGGCGTGGCCAAGTTCGCACATACGCTTGGTGAATGCCCAGTGGTGTTCGCCTTCGCGAATGGCGACGAAACGCAGCGCCTGCTTGAGTGCTTCGTCTTGCGTGGCATCCGCCCACGCATTCAGCAGGATCTCGCCCTTGGCTTCATTCACGGCAATAGAATTCAGCAGTGGTAGATAAGTCGGTTCGCTCATGTCAGCTCCCTAATGAGTGTTCGGCGGTAGTATGTCCCAGGATTTGGGAAGCTAAACCATTGGAGCCTCTCTTGCAAAGACGAGAACAAGAGGGCCACTCGGGGGAATTCGCTTCGACCAGTTACTCTTCGCCCAGGCGTTTGAAATTTGGCGCGCGTTTTTCGACGAGCGCAGCGGCACCCTCTGCTGCATCCGGGAGTGTCACGAAACGGTTCGTGGAAACTTCCGCCTCGCGTAGCGCTTGCGTGTAAGTGGTACCTTGATGGCGATACACCAACCGCTTGGTTTCCGCGATAGCAGCCGGCGCCGAAGTGGCGGCGAGACGCGTAAGGTAATCGCGCGCAGTGTCGAGTAACTGTTCAGGCTCGGTGAGCTTGTCTACCAGGCCGATGTCGGCGGCCGTTTCGGCATCGATCCTGTCACTCATCCACAACAGATCCAACGCGCGGCTGGTGCCGACGAGCCGCGGCAACAGCCAGCTGGAGCCGTGCTCGGAGATGAGGCCACGCTTGAGAAACACCGTGATAAAACTCGCGTTCCGTGAAGCGATTCGCAGATCGCTCATGAGCGCGAGTATCAGACCACCTCCGGCGGCAACGCCGTTCACCGCCGCGATCACTGGTTTAGGTACTTCGAGCAGATAGCTGAATATGCCTGGTAGCTCATCGCTGTCGGCAGGCGTCGCAGCAGCGGGTTCCTTGCGGCTTGTTACTTCGAGGAGCGTCTGGGAATCGAGCCCGGAGCAGAAGCCGCGGCCGTTACCCGTGATGATGATGCCGACCACACGGGTATCGTTTGCAGCCACCTCGACCGCGCTGCGAATTTCAGCCAATGTGTGATGAGTGAATGCATTGAGTTTCTCCGGCCGGTTCAAACGAATGATGGCTACAGGATCTGCAATTTCGAATTCGATGTCGGTGTAGTCACTCATAATAAATTGACTCGCATGCCACAGAGGTAGACCTGATCGTCGCGGCTTACCACGCCCCGCGCTTCGGCGGCAGCGAGAATCGCTGCCTTGTCGGCTGTGGTGACATCGATACCACCCAAACCTTCAGGCCGGCCATCGCGACAGGGTACGAATCGAACGCTTGCGTTGTCGAGGATGAGTGTTGGCGTGCCGCCTTCATCGTGGAGGTTGATCTCGGCGATCTCAGACCAGCGATTGGCTGTTTTCTGCGGATCGATGCACTGCACCTCGGCCGCCGTGATTCCCGTCACCCGTTCGATTGCCCGCCCTGCCTGCCAGTTCTGGCCGGCGGGCTCCCAGGGACCATCCGGGTCATGCGCCTTTGCACCGATCTGCTCGTCGATCTCGAAGAAGGAGCCCCCCGTATCCTTGGGGTGCAACTGCATGTTGCGGAATTGTTTGCCCTCAAATTGACCAACGATACGAACACCAAGCGCTTCGACGCGCGCACGCCGCGGGGCATGATCGTCGCACTGAGTGATCACCATATAGCCGCCGTTGCCGCCACGGCGAGTGAGGTAGCGGCCACCGGCCGTGTTTTCCTGAACAGGTGCCACCACCTCGAGGAGCTGATTGCCGATGGGAAACAGCGCGTTTTCGAGGCCAAAATGCCCCACGCCCGGGTCGCGATAGCAGACTTCTATTCCCAACACGTCAATGAGCTCGGCTTCAACCGGCGCGAGCTCTTCAGCCACCAGAGCAATCTGTCGAAGTCGTAACCACATTTTGTTCTCCTTGCGTTATTTAGGCAGAGGCACAGGTTTTACAGAATGAAGTGATGATGTTCAGACGTTCTCAGCATTATCCCCGGGGCCAACGCTACTGGATGTCCGGTTGCTAAGCTAGTCCGCGCTGCCTTCCATGTCTCATGTTTTTCCGTTGTCGGCGTCTGAGGTAGTCCGCATGAATAGTCCAGGCTAGTATGGAAGAATCGTGTCCAGGTTGTAGAATTCTTGTTGCAGACAACGTTGTTATGCCGCGCGCTCGGTGCTTCGATTCTAGTGCTGTCTGCGAGCGCATGTTCGCAAACCGCTCAGTCCGCGTCGGACCTTAAGTATGACGCCGTCTTCCACGCCTATTTCGACCCGGCACAAAAAACTGTAAAAGTCAGCATCGAGATCCAGCAGGGTGCCGGAGAACTGCGCTCACTGGACTTTAATGCACCAACGCTTCATTTTTCTCAGTTTTCAGGAGAGGGAGAAATCCACCGGCGCGATGAACGCGTTTTGTGGCGGGTCCCGAGGCATGGCGGCACGCTGAGTTTTCGCGTGGTGGTTGATCACCAACGCAACGGTGCCTTCGATGCCCGTATCAGCGACAGCTGGGCGATACTTCGGCTGGGCGATCTGTTTCCCCCTGCGCGAGCGCGAAGCCGGGTGGGTGCAACTTCCATATCCGCCCTATCGCTTGAAGGTCCAGAGGGTTGGAGTTTCGAAACGCGTTATGGACCGGTTAAGAAACCTGTTCCCATCGTCGTTGAAGGTCGACGTTTCGATCGACCGACCGGGTGGGTTGCCGCTGGCAAGCTCGGTATTCGCCGCAGCCGAATAAGTAACCGGCGTGTTGCGATTGCAGCTCCGGTTGACGTGAATTTTCGGCGTGTCGACATGCTTGCGTTTCTACGCTGGACGTTACCGGCGCTCATCGAGGTGTTTCCAGGTTTTCCGGAGCGACTACTGATCGTCGGCGCGAGCGATAACATGTGGCGGGGTGGCCTATCGGGACCTGGTTCGCTGTATGTACACGCAGACCGGTCGCTGATCAGCGAAAACGGTACCAGTACGCTGTTACATGAACTGGTGCATGTGGCAACGTCGAAGTCATCCGCTGCAGGAGACGACTGGATCGTTGAAGGGTTGGCGGAATATTACGGTCTGGAGATTCTGCGTCGCACTGGCGGTATTGGTGAACGACGTTTTGGCAACGCGATGGCCACCCTCGAGGCATGGGCTGATCGTGAAGATGGTCAAT
>SMWK01000263.1 GCA_004356895.1 Gammaproteobacteria bacterium | reverse complement strand
CTTAAGGTCAGCGTAAACTGCCCCGGCCACCCGTGGTGCTTGTTAACGACGAGTAAAAACGAAGTAATTCATGCGGATATCCGTTCCTGCGTCGCCCCGAGCGCCACGGGTTGCCGAACACGTCCCTGCTGGCGATCGCTTTCATGGGGCAACCAACCGTTGAGGGGCGTGCGTACTTGCGAGCAACTACGGTCCATCGTCGGCGCCTTGTCGTCATGAGCGACTTCGACAATCGCGCAAAAACCTGGGACACCCAGCAAAAACTCGACCGCGTAAAATCGATTGCCGCCTGCATGAGAGACAACGTCGACTTCAGCGATGTGCAAATCGCGTTGGAATACGGTTGTGGCACCGGGTTGCTCTCATTCGAACTCAGCGACGATCTACCCCGGGTGGTCCTCGCGGACAGTTCACCAGGTATGCTCGAAGTAGCTAAGACGAAAATTGCCGAAACAGGCGCAGCTCACTTCCACACGGAGCTTCTCGATCTCACCACCACACCCCCTGCAGAGCAATCTTACGATCTGATCTATACGCTGTTGACCTTACATCACATACCAGATACTCAGCCTATCCTCGGGGCGTTCCATGAGATGCTGAATTCCGGCGGCACTCTGGTAATCGTCGACCTCGATGCAGAGGACGGTTCCTTCCACGGTCCGCACATCGATGTTCACCACGGCTTTGACCGCAATGCTATCAAGCAGATGCTGTTGGAAGTGGGCTTCAACCGAGTAAACATCACCAATTGTTACCAACTGACGCGCGAATGTCGCAACTACAGTCTATTTCTCGCCAGCGCCGAAAAATAGCATCGCTCCGTTTCGCAACCCGTTCAGCGTTCGTTAACATAACCCCAACTACGCTACAGACGTTTCTCGCGCTGGAGGTATCTTTGCCATGCCTGCCGTTCGCCTCTTGCTGATCTGCGCAGCCACTGGATTGCTGTCGGGTTTGCTGCCACATGCCGCAACTGCCGATACGCTGCTCGGAAACTGGGTCTTGAACCAGGAGCTTTCGCGGGAGCTGCAACCAGCAAACACCAATCAGAAGAAGAGCATGTTTGGGGGATTGCAGGGTTCGCCTTCCATCGTCGTGGGTGGCATCCCGATACCGATACCGGGATCGAGCAGCAGCAAGGAAGTCAGTACCGGGTCAGTCCGAGATCCCCAGGTGTTGCGCTGTGCTGAGATGACCATTGAACTTGTGGGGGAAGACATCCTGTTCACGTACGTTGGCGTCGGTACCGAACAGCTCAAACAGGGAAACTATCGCGGGACGAAAACGACTTACAAATCGAAAAAGCTGACGAGTCGCTATGAGACAACGTCGCGCACAGTGTCCAAGACTTTTGAGCTGACCAAAGAAGGGCGGTTACATGCGACCGTAAGGTTGAAACCGAATAAAGGTAAAACCCTGGTTTACCATCGAGTTTTTGACCGGGCGAGCTAGCGCCAGAGTGTCAGGTAAACTTCCATTATCTGACTGACAAATATTGATTCTGAACTATGCTTCCCTAAATTCGACCCGATGGGGGTTAATGTCCTGGTGTCGGACACTACTTCAGAGCGCAATGAGCAGGCCGTAGTGAAACTGGTCAGTGAATCGCTGACTGCCCGAATAACGCCTTCGCTGCCAACCCCCGACAGGCCTCCCAGTCGGTCAACAAGAGCGCAGTCGCCACACATACTCGTCGTTGAAGATGAGGTGGATGTTCGCAAAGTCATCTCGATATTCCTCGATCATCAGGGTTATGACTGTGTCATCGCTACCGATGCGCGCCACGCATTGTCCATTCTCGACGAGCAGGACTTCGACCTGCTTCTCACTGACGTGATCATGCCTAACATGAAAGGACCAGAGCTCTATGCGGCATGCCTCGAGAAGCAACCCAATCTCAAGGTACTGTTCGTTTCCGGTTACTCCGAGGATATGTTGAGTGATCCAGGATCGGATTTGTGTTACGCCTATCTGCCAAAACCTTTCACGTTGGCGCAGTTGGACATCGCCATTCAGGAAGCTGTTACCCTCCGCTGGATCGGTCCGAAACGCGTTCTCTCAACCAATCTAGATCGGTACCAAATTTAACAACTGGCCCGTTCTACCTGACTAATTCGCGTCGTTCAGCACGATTCTCAAGGTCTGTCGACCGGGAACTACCGAGAAGTGCCAAGTGCATCTCCAGCCGCCTGAACCTACCCCAGTGGTTGAAGAAAACGCTTCACAATAGCCCCCGTTGAGTCGCAAGCGTAATATGGTTTGTTTTGCCCTCCCCAGTGATAACCGACCCACTGATCGAGGGTTGAGACAGGAGTCCTATTTGAACGCCCGGGCGCAAGCGCAAACTCTCGAACAACGCGCAAATCCAGCAGACCCACCTGATCGATCCATGTTCGCCTCGCTCAAGGTGCCCGACTACCGGTATCTCTGGATCGGCATGGTGGGCTCAGCTTTCGCGATGAATATGCAACTCGTCGCGCAAGGCTGGCTCGTCTACGAGATGACCGTCTCAGCAATGAACCTCGCCTGGGTAACGCTGTCGTTCATGATTCCGCAGATCGTTTTTTCCTTGCTTGGCGGTGTACTTGCCGATCGGTTGAAGAAGAAACCGGTGATCATGTGGGCGCAGATGCTCAACGGGGTAGCGACACTTGTCATGGCGTTCATCGTCATCACCGGTAACGTAACTTTCTGGGATTTCATCTGGGTAAGTGCGTTCAACGGTACAGTGTTGGCACTATCGATGCCTGCCCGCACAGCATTCATTCCCGAGATCGTCGGCGAAGCGCTGATGTTCAACGCGATGGCGTTCAATACCGCGTCGTGGAATCTCGCTCGCATACTCGGTCCAGCGCTTGCCGGTTTGATGATCGCCCTTTTCGGCGATGGCGACACCAGCAGCGAGTTTGGGGTCGGACTCGTGTATTTCGTGTTATCAGGCCTTTACTTCGTTTCCTCTTTCACCGTGCTGTTGATGCACCACGACGGTTTTCCAGTTGGAAAAGCCACCAACAGCCACCTGGCAGCCGTTGGCGAAGGTTTGAGCTATGTCTTGCATTCGCCCATCGTTGGCGGGTTGATCCTGCTTTCAATCATGCCTTTCCTTTTCGGGTTAACCATCAACACGCTGCTCCCCGCGTTCAACACCGATATTCTGGCCGGAGGACCGAAGGATCTGGGTTTCCTGATGACGGCTATGGGGGTTGGCGCCATCGGTGGCTCTCTGGCATTGGCCAAGCTCGGTCAACTCCGCCACAAGGGGTTCTGGCTGTTTGTTACGTGCGCGTTATGGGGAATCACGGTCGCTTGGTTTGGTGTCACCGAAACCGTTTTCTGGGCCACGCTGGCCGTTGGGTTGGTCGGATTCATCTCAGCGATCAACATGTCGATGAATCGCAGCATCGTGCAATTACAGGTATCACAGGAAATGCGCGGCCGCATCGTGAGTATCGATATGATGTCCCATGGTCTGATGCCTCTCGGACTCCTCCCCATAAGCTTGGTAGCCGAAAACTACGGTGTCCAGTATGGCCTGATCGTGAGCGGCATCATTCTGCTGGCCGTCACACTGCTACTTTGGGTTTGCCTGCCTATGGTGCGGCGTATCGACGATGGCTTTGAGAAACTCGAGTAGCTACGACTTTACCTGCAGCGTAGCGCCAGTCTACCCTCGCTTTGAAACCGAACAACTTGTTGGTGGAATCTAGGGCATTGTCACAAAAATTCAGTCCCAACACCGCTATGGCAGTTGTGATCGCCAACATGATCGGCACCGGCGTGTTCACCAGCCTAGGGTTTCAGTTAGCGGATATCCAATCCGGCTTTGTTCTCATGATGCTCTGGGTAGTAGGTGGACTCACAGCACTATGTGGCGCGTTCACGTATGCCGAGCTTGGTGCGGCGTTGCCGCGCTCGGGTGGTGAGTACAATTTTCTCTCGCAGATTTATCATCCCGGTGCTGGATTCGTTTCGGGATGGATTTCGGCCACCATCGGGTTCGCCGCTCCAACCGCGCTCGCCGCAATCACGTTTGGCACCTATCTCGCTTCCGTTTTCCCGTCTCTTTCGCCCACCTGGCTGGCCTGTGGGTTAGTATTTTTCCTGACGGTGGTACACACCAGCTCCCGACGCAACAGCGGTGCGCTGCAGCGCTTGTTCACTTCGCTGAAGATCCTTTTGATACTTGCGTTCTGCCTGCTGTGCTGGATCCTCGTCGATCAGCCGCAAAGCGTGAACTTCCTTCCAGCACGGGGGGACGGTGCGTTACTCACCAGCAGTGCGTTTGCCGTCTCTCTCATCTACGTGAACTACGCCTACACCGGATGGAATGCGGCAACCTATCTAACGGGCGAGCTTGACCGTCCGCAGCAGAACTTATCCAAGGTTCTGATTTTAGGCACCTCGATCGTGCTCGTGTGTTACGTGCTGTTGAACTTCACCTTCCTGTACGTTGCACCGATGGACGCCATGGTGGGTAAACTCGAGATCGGCTACATCACGGCAAAACACGTGCTCGGTGATTCCGGCGCGGGGGTGATGGGCGTGCTACTTGCGTTTCTGCTGGTCTCCACCGCCAGCGCGATGATCCTCGCCGGCCCTCGAGTGTTACAGGTTATCGGTCAGGACTTTCCCGCGTTCCGTTTCCTGGCGCGCACCAACAAACATGATGTGCCCCATATAGCCATAACGATGCAGTCGTTGCTCTCGGTGGTGTTCATCCTATCGGCGTCTTTTGAATCCATCCTTGTTTTTGCGGGCTTCACACTCGGGATCAATACATTTTTTACCGTGCTAGGCACCTTTGTTCTGAGGCGCACCCAACCAGAACTCGAGCGGCCCTACCGAACGCCGCTGTATCCGCTGCCGCCGCTCATTTTTCTCGCATTCACCGGCTGGACCCTTGGCTACATACTCTTGCAGAGACCGGAGGAGGGGCTGCTGGGATTGGGCATCATCCTCTCCGGCACCCTCTTTTACCTGGGCACGGTCTGGTCTGGGAAGCGCAGAGCGGGAATTTCCGGACCGGGCGCGGGAAAGAGGCTTTCCTGACGAGGAGATACGCGAAGATGGTGCGAAGGTACGCGAAGATGGTGCGAAGGTACGCGAAGATGGTGCGAAAGATACGCGAAGATGGTGCGAAGATACGCGAAGATGGCTGATCCATTCACGAGACGGCAATTCCTGAACACCGTTGGCACTGCCG
>SMWK01000001.1 GCA_004356895.1 Gammaproteobacteria bacterium | reverse complement strand
CACGGAAGTCGAACACGTTGGGCCGGTGCTCCGGAACACTTCCTCTCGGCTCATCACCACCTTCACGGGACGATTCGCTTTGCGGGACAACGCTAATGCAACGCGTTCCATCCACACGTGGGTTTTGCCGCCAAACCCGCCGCCAAGTTCTGAAGCCGTCACTTTGAGCTTAGCGACCTCCATGCCGAGTAGTTTTGCGCACACTTCGCGGAAGGTGAAATGTCCTTGCGTCGTCACCCACAGTTCCCCCTGGCCGTCAGGACCAACGCTTGCAAGGCAGGCATGGGGCTCGATGTAACCCTGGTGAGTCTGCTCGGTTTTGTAGCTCTTCTCGATGATGACATCCGCTTCCTCGAAGCCGGCATCGACGTCGCCGTGCCCAAACTCGGTTACCTGGGAAACGTTCGATGCCTTATTCGGTTTCGGATCGATGCCCGTTGTCCGCACATAGGGTTGGATAATCGGGGCGTCCGGCTTCATTGCTTCATCGACGTCGGTCACATGGGGCAGGACCTTGTATACAACCTTGATCAACTGCAAAGCTTTCTTTGCGGTTGGCGCATCGATGGCAGCAACTGCCGCCACCGCGTGCCCGTCGTAAAGCGCTCGCCCACGTGCCATGCAGTTCTCGAGAATATCGAGCATACCGCGATCACCCTTGGTCAGGTCCGGCAGATCATCGCTGGTGATGACCGCCTTCACGCCTTTGAGCTTCTCCGCTTTCGAGGTGTCGATTTTCCTGATCTGCGCATGCGCATGAGGCGAACGCAGAATGAGACCGACCAGCTGACCGGGTGCAAAGGCATCCGCGCCAAATTTCGCTCGCCCCGTGACCTTGTCCAGCCCATCTGGTCGCGGAGGACGCGTGCCAACAACCTTGAATTCCTGGTTGGTAAAACTCGTATCGTGTGCCATTTCAGGCTTCTCCTACAAATTCGATTTGACGTCTACGGGTGGTGCTTGCCGCTCCGCGGCGCGCACTCACCTTCTTTTTCTAACCTCTTTAGCCGCAGCCTTTACTGCGCGGACGATCTTGTCGTAACCCGTGCAGCGACATAAATTGCCCGCCAAAGCGAACCGGATTTCCACATCACTCGGGTTCGGGTTCCGGTCAAGCAAAACTTTCGCGGCGATCAGGAAACCTGGGGTGCAGACCCCGCATTGCAACGCGGCGTGTTCGATGAACTTGGACTGCAGCGGATGTAAGTTATCACCATCTGCCAGACCCTCGATCGTGTTGACCTCGCTCCCTTCAGCCTCAACGCCCAAAACAAGACAAGAACACACCAAACGCCCATCGACGATGACGCTGCACGCGCCGCAGTCGCCTGTGCCACAGCCTTCTTTGGAACCGGTGAGCCCGAGTCGATTGCGCAGGACATCGAGCAGGGTTTCGTCTGTTTGACAGACGAACTCAGTCTGATCGCCATTAACAGTAGTCGATACAAGCACTGCTGACATTACGCACCCCCCGCGCGTTGATAGGCAATCTTTGCGGCACGCCGTGCAAGGACACCCGCAACTTCGATTCTGAATTCGACGGTCCCACGCTTATCGTCGATCGGACTGCAAGCCGCCGCGCAAGCCGCCGCCAGCTTTTCCATCACCTCATCATTAAGATCATCAAGCTTCGAGCCAACAATGGCTTTGGCGGCCGCGGGCACGAGTACCACGGTCGGCGCCACAGCCCCAAGGGCAACACGCGCTTTCTTGATGACCCGCTTGTTGTCCAGCGTCAGGCAGACCCCGGCGCTGACAATCGCGATGTCCATCTCCGTGCGTGGAATGAATCGCAGAAACGCGTCCCCCGACTTCGGTGGACGTTTCGGCAGGGTAATGGCCTCGATGACTTCGCCTTTCTCGAGCGACATCGCACCCGGTCCGGTTACTACCTTTTCTACTGCAACCGTCCGTCGACCATGCGGGCCAACGATTATTGCTTTGGCACCGGCCGCGATCATGGCCGGAACGCTATCGGCCGCCGGGGATGCATTGCAGAGGTTGCCGACGATCGTGCAACGGCTTTGAATCTGATCCGACCCAATGAGATTGGCCGCTTCAACTACTCCAGGCCATGCCTTCTTCAGGGCGGCATTTTCACTCATTGCAACTGCAGGTACCGCAGCCCCGATACGGAAACCCGCTGCGGTCTTCTCGATCGACTGCGTTGCCGGGATGTGTTTGATGTCGACCACAAGGTCCGGCTCAATCAAGCCGCTTTTCATACGAACGAGAAGATCGGTTCCGCCGGCAAGCACAAAAGCGCTGCCCTTTGCTTGCGCCATGAGCGTTGCTGCTTCTCTGGTGGTTGTCGGTGTTTCGTATCTCATCGGCAGATTGTGTCCTTTTCTCTGTAGAGCCGGGTTTGTTGGCGCGAGTGTAGCGCCGAAAATCGTAACCGCCGGGTTGGTTGTCCCCTAACCTGCCAGCTCTCCTGGCGATCCTATGGCGGTCGTGGACGTTCACTGGCGGCAATCTTAAAGCCAGTATAAACGCGAAAGCGATTTTTGTGTGTGGGTTATCCTGCTCGTTTCGACTCTGTGGTGAGGTAGTCCCGCAATACCGATTGATACGCCAGACAGCGTTCCAGAATTGCTACATCGGAGCTACTGAGCTTGGCTTCTTGCATGAAATCATGCCACTTCTCGGTGACGGAAACGACCTCCGAGGCGATCTTGGTGCCACTCGCGCGACTGATTCCCATCCGGTGCGCGGCCGCTTCAATATTGTCCCGACTCGGCGTACTGCCAAACGCGCCAAGAGCAATCGCGTGTGACCCCTGCAGTCCCGTATTAGGCACGATGTCGTAACCAGGCGTGAGGCGATACTGGTCCTCACCACATTTCTTGTAAAACGCGTGATTGCGCAAATGATCGTCCGTATTGCCAATCGCGATATTGAACAACATTCGGCGAAAGATGCATTCTGCGAGGTCCAATGTCTGGCTGCCAATGCGGTTGCCAAGCTGGAAGATGCCCGGATAGGACATTGCCGCCTCGTCATACTGGGTGATATCGAACTTGTTGATCAGGCTGGCCACAGACACCAGATGGTGTTGTCCATCATCAGAACAATCGAAACGCTCAACTAGAACAACCGGTCCACGGGGCGTTTCCGTGAGGTCCACATCCGGAACCTCTATACCCGCCTCCCGGGCCATGCGCATCGCGACCCATTCCACTTTGCACATGTTGATAAGGTCGGAATCACGGCCGAATTTGGCAATCCAGTTGCGCCCCTCGTGTTCGATCAAGGTTTTTGGACGTGCCCCGCCAAGACCGCTACCCTGAAAGAAGAACGGCTCGAGGCTGCGATCTACCTCACGCCCGGCTTCTATGTCTTCGGCAATCTGTTGCAAATGCACTAGATTCTCAAACGGTCGCGCTGGCGTTGGCTTAGGAGTTTCATCGATTTCGGCGGAGAAGTGCAACGCACCGACCCCCTCGCCGGATGCCGCCAGCAGGAACTCTATATTTGTCACAGGAGGCGGCTGACGAGTTTTCGTCAACTGCCTGCGCCCCCACTCGTCCGGGCCGGCATCGATGAGCACCCCAAACACACCCGGGGTTTCCCGTGTGCGTGGATTCTCATGCACCTGTGCATCGAGTGGCAAATTGATAGGATCCAGCGGGAACGACTGCGGGTTGTTGAGATACGCCTTGGCGTACTTGAACCGACCACGGGTTTCATCCACGAGTAGCTGTCCGGCGAGTACTTTCATACCGTCGCCCAGGTCCACATGCACGAACAACTTCTCAGCCATCAGATTTCCCACTCTTCTTCGGTGTTTGCCAGCGGTTGCCTCGCCCTCTGGCGCAGGGCGCTGCGCCCGAGCGCTTCACCCAGCGTGTCTTCACCGGGAGCCATCACCCGATCGAAAGCCTTCGGCATACCAAACACGTCGAGCAGAGACAGATAGGCACCCACGGTGATGCGCTGGGAACCGGCCTCTACCTTCTTCACGGAGCTTTCCGACAAGCCCGCTTTGGTGGCGGTCTGCTCTTGTGTCCAGTTGCGTCGCAGCCGTGCCTCTTTGAGCCTTCCCCCCAGGGCAGACAGGCTTCCGAGGGCGGCATCGCTAACCATGCGGTAAGATTTGGTCATTCTCGGCATATAAAGCTATAAACCTATGTTTTAGATCTATATAAGACTATTCTTCGTTGCGGCTAAACGAAAGGAGTTTTATATAAATCTATTAATTAAAATTGCAGATTTATATAGATCCATCAACCGTAGCACTAGACTTTCTCCACTCGGATATATAAAACCCATAATAGAGAGTAGAGGTTCATATAAACCCTGTCTGTGACCGAAAGCAGAAAACCGCGTGGGAGCGAGCAGTGCCTCGACGGCACCGCCCTTGGTTCTAGGTGTTGTGGAGGGTTTGCAGCATGTCCCAGTCGGGATCGAGGCTGCCTTTATCATTCAACGAGATGACCACTACCTGGTCGGCACCCGCCGAACGATGTTCGGCAACCCGTGCTGCCACATCCGCGATGCTGCCGAACGCCACCAGCGTGTCGATCAACTCATCGCTGCCGCCACCCTCGAAATCAGCCGGTTCGAAGCCAAGGGTCGACCAAGCCCGTCGATAATTCGGAAGTTCTGTATAAATGCGAACCGCACGGCGTGCGATCTTGAGTGCCTTGCCCCTGTCTTCGCAAACGAGACAAGTCAACACCACGTTCATTTGCTTGTCAGGCCCAAGCAACTCTCGTGCACGTCTGGTGTATTCGGGTGTCATCATATAGGAGAGCGCTCCATCAGCCCGCTCGGCTGCAAACGCCATCAGCTTCGGCCCATGGGCCGCGAGGTATACGGGTACACGATTTTCCCATTTGCGCATGAAGGGTGCTTCCTCCATTGCGCGGAAGAAACGATCGAGCTTCTGTAATGGAGGCAACCACGCATGACCCCGCGCGGTATTACCTACGGTGTTCGAAACCCCGAGGCCCAGGGTGAAGCGATCGTCATGAAATTCGGCAAGCGTTTGAGCTGCAGCCCGAGTCGCCATGGCGTCACGCGCATAAACGTTGGCGATTCCCGTTGCAATACGCATGGTGTCGGTCGCCGCAAGCAGCCTGCTCGCGGTCACAAACGGCTCGCGGCCAAACAGTTCAGGCACCCATACTGTGTCTATGCCGATCTGCTCTGCTCGTCGAGCAACTGCCGCGATCTCCGATCCGGATAACGGATCGGTATTGAACATCAGACCTATCTTCACGCTTCGCTCCATAATCCTTTTTGGAAGTGATAACAGATTTTTCGCAGCACGACATCATCGGATTACTCAGCTTCCAATCCACACCGGTGCGTGTCTAGAATCGGGGCATCGATAAGTTGTTGGCACCGCGTTGGTAAAACGATGAAAATTGGCGTATGCGCAACTTTCAGGTTCCCGATCGTCATGCCGCAGAAACTTGATTACAGCGTAAATTCGTGAGTTACGACTATATTATCGTTGGCGCCGGTACCGCCGGATGTGTTCTGGCAAATCGGCTTTCTGCCAATCCGGATGTCAGCGTGCTGCTGCTCGAAGCAGGCGGCAAGGACAACTACTTCTGGATCAAAATACCGATTGGCTACCTCTACACCATCGGCAACCCGCGCACCGACTGGTGTTACGAAACCGAACCCGAACCCGGACTCAACGGGCGCAGGATCGGGTACGCGCGTGGCAAGGTACTTGGTGGCTGCTCCTCCATCAACGCGATGATTTACATGCGGGGTCAGCGGACCGATTATGATCATTGGGCCGAGCTCGGGAATCGCGGCTGGTCGTGGAACGATGTGCTGCCCGTGTTCATGCGTTCGGAGGACTATCAACACGGCGCAGGCACCTACCACGGTGCAGGTGGAGAGTTGCGCGTCGAGGAACGCCGCGTGAACTGGGAAATTCTCGATGCCTGGCGCATTGCCGCCGAACAATGTGGCATCCCAAAAATCGAAGAATTTAATCGCGGCGACAATTTCGGCAATTCTTACTTTCAGATGAACCAACACAACGGCGTTCGCTGCAGTGCAAGCAAAGCGTTTCTCGAACCCGTCAAGTCGCGATCCAACTTGACGATAATCACCGAAGCGCAGGTGCAGCGACTCAAGATAGCAGGCAAACGCGCGACAGGTGTTGAGGTGAACATCGGCCGACAGGCTGTCGAAACTTTCCAGGTCAACCGGGAAATTCTGTTAGCGGCCGGTTCCATCGGCTCGCCACAGATTCTCCAGTTATCCGGCATCGGTCCCGGCGTTCTGTTGCAGAGTCACGGCATTGAGGTCATCCACGCATTACCCGGCGTGGGCGAGAATCTACAAGACCATCTGCAGGTGCGTAGCATCTACAAGGTCGAGAACACCGTCACGCTCAACCAGCGGGCGAATTCATTGATCGGCAAAATGGCGATGGGAATCGAGTACTTGTTGTTCAAGACCGGTCCGCTGACGATGCCGCCCTCACAACTCGGTGCGTTCGCGAAGAGTGATCCGAACCAGCCTTCAGCAAATATCGAGTGGCACGTACAACCACTGTCCCTCGACAAGTTTGGCGATCCGCTACACAGCTTCAACGCCATTACCCCTTCGGTGTGTAATCTACAACCGAGCAGCCGTGGGCACGTGCGCATCAAAAGCGCGAACCCGGATGTTTCTCCCGCAATCACGCTGAACTACCTCGCCACCGATGAAGACCGGGCAGTTGCCATTCTTGGCGTTAGATTCACCCGGCGCATCATGGCAGCACCGGCGCTCGCTAGATTCAATCCCCAGGAGTGGAAGCCTGGCCCGGAGCTCGAAAGCGACGAAGATCTGGCACGCGCCGCCGGGGATCTCGGTACCACGATTTTTCACCCCGTTGGCACCTGCAAAATGGGCAACGATCCAATGGCCGTAGTAAGCGACCGCCTCGCCGTACACGGTATTGAGGGACTGCGGGTGATCGATGCCTCCATCATGCCGCGCATCACGTCGGGAAACACGAATGCTCCCACGGTGATGATTGCGGAGAAGGGTGCGGAGTTTGTTCACGCAGCTCACGGTTCGGGGTGAGGTAAAAACTTACCTTGACCCCAAACTTATACCTGACCCCGTTTACCGGTAGTAGCGATTTACCTCGGCTTCCGGCAGCGATTCGAGCAATGACTGGAGCAACAAGCGTAAGTTAGCGATCAGAAGATTCTGCTCGTTCCAGGAATACACCCTGGTTTTTCCAATCGTACGACTAACGATAAGTCCCCCATCTTCGAACTTACGTAACTGCTTGAATACCTGGCTGGCAGACATGTCGAAGGTCGCCGCGATGCCTCGAGCGTACCCCTCGGAGTAATTGTGCAGGTATAACAACACGCACTGGGCGGCCACGCTTCCGAACACTGCTTCCATCATGGTAGGAATTATATTCTACTAGATAGTTTATATAAACTATTAAATAGAATACATCTACTTAATAGAACACATATTCTATTTAATAGATTATAACTTCAAACAACAAACCGATTGAATACTAGTCGGGCAACCCCAGCACACGCTTGGCGATGATGTTTTTCTGCACATCCTTGGTACCGCCCGCGATCGTTAACGCTTTCTGCCGTAACCAGTTGCGCGTCGCTTCGGTTTCGTCGTTGGTGAAACCAGGACCACCCCAGCCGACTCCTGCGGTTCCCATGGCAGATAACAGCAACTCGTGACCTTCCTGGGCATGCAGTGCGCCGCTCAATTTGATCGCCGACGAGGCATAACCCGGGGCACGCGCGTCCATCTCCTCGATAACCCGCTTCTGCGTCAGCCGTTGCGCATAACCCTGCAGCTCATACCGGATCAGCCTCACTCTGAGGTCGGAATCGCTGAGTCGCCCCGCGCTAAGGGTTACATAACGTTTGATCATCTCCGGCATGCGGCTAGAGGCCGCACGCCCACCTTGAGATCCGGAGATATTGATCCCTGCATGTGTCGAACGTTCGAACTGCAGTAAACGTTTGCCAACCGTCCAGCCGTTGTTTACCCCCCCAATCACATCGTCGGCACGGGCAAGCGCATTTTCGAACAAAGTTTCGTTGAAAGGTGACGCTCCTGAAATGAGTCGAATCGGCCGAACCTGAACACCCGGCTGGTTCATGTCGACCAGTACCAGGCTGATCCCTTCGTGTTTTGGCTTGTCGGGATCCGTGCGCACGAGGACGAAAATGTAGTCCGCATCGACTGCATCCGAAGTCCAGGTCTTGCGCCCGTTCAGCACATAGTTATCCCCCTCCAACACGGCGCGGGTGCTCAGGCTGGCAAGATCAGATCCCGCACCCGGTTCGGAATAACCCATCGCCCAGCCGCCTTCACCGCGTGAAATCCCCGGCAACCAGCGGGTTTTCTGATCACTGCTGCCCAGCTCCAACAACGTCGGACCGATATAGTTGACGCCCCTGCCGGTAAGCGGCGTGCGCGCGTTGATACGCTTGAGTTCATCAATCAGTATCGTGTACTCATCCCGGCTGAGCTCAGCACCACCGAATTCTTTCGGCCAGGTAGGGACCGTCCAGCCCCGTTCAGCCATGCGCTCCAGCCACAACCGCACATCACCTTCGAGCTCTATCTTGCTGCTGCCCCATGGAATCTGTCCCGAACCCCTGGCGCCTGGTGGACAGTTCTCAGCCAGCCAGACGCGGGTTTCGTCACGAAAATCCTCGAGCTGGCTCACTTTTTCACTCTTCGTGGACTGCTCAACAATGAACTCATCTGCATCCCCAACCTCGAACAGCTAGCTTATCGCTGGTGCCGTTCATTTTATAGGTTGTATCGCATTGCAAAGGGGTTGCTCGTTGTTGACCGTCACATGCAGGCCAACCATCGCACGACTGGACGATCGAACCGACGTTCGCCTCACCGCAAATCCAGGAACAATTCCCTCGAATAGCTCAAGACACTTCAATTCCGATATACGGCCACTTTCTCGAACAGCACTTTTAAGCTTTAACTCCGAAGTCAACGCGCCATGTTCGCAATAGATCTTAATAAAGGTAGAGGTTTGCTCTGCATCCGAGCTAACGAACACTTCCTTTCGTGACTAAGCATTTCACGTTTCCAAGTTTTGCGTTTTTCCCCGCCTGGGCTAAGTCATACTGCGTTTGCATATTCATCCAGTACTGGGGAGACGTATCGAATCCCTTCGCAAGTCGTAGGGCCATAGTTGGCGATACGCTCATCTTCGCGTTAACGAGTTGAGAAAGTCGCGAGCGGGCAAGATCCAAATATCCGGCGGCATCGGAAATTGTCATTTTCAACGGTTCAATATAGTAGGACTTCAGTATTCGTCCCGGATGGGGTGGTTTCGCCATATTCATCAGTGAGTGTCCTCATAGTCTACGCTGTCTACATCTCCATCTAGCCAAGTGAACGTTACACGGTAGTTCTCATCCACGTTTAGCGAGTATCGATTCGCAGTCTTTGGGTTCAGCTTGTGCAGTCTCAGACCTGGAGAGTTCAAATCTCTCAGTTCAGTAGCGGCGTTCAGCATACCTAAAATGTCATTGAGCTTGCCTTTGTGCTTTGGCTGAATTTTTGCAGGAGTGCCTTTGGTAAAAAGCTGCTCTAAGCCTTTATGTTTGAACCTCTTTATCAATGATCGTTACGCGTTACGTTACACATAACAAGTGTAGGACACAACGCCGTATTGATCAAGAGTGAAATCGTGAGACCTATGTCACATGTTTTTCAGGCCGTTCTGACGAACTTAGGATATAGCTAGTCACCTTCTGTACAAGGTTGAAGGATTCACCCTTGGTAACCTAGCTACTTCATATACTGGCACTAAGAGCCGAACAATGTTGATCAATGCCAGAAACCCTTTAACCTGGTTGGCGACATTTCCGTATACCGAACCGTATGGGTGATAGATGCATGCCCTAGGTAAGCTTGGAGGCTTCTGGTATCCATTCCTCTGTTTGCTAATGCGTAACCACATGCGTGTCTGAGCATGTGCGGGTTTACTGGGAAGGGTAGCTTAGCCTTCACACCCCATCGAGCTAGTTGCTTTCTAAATCCTGCCGCACTCATCGGTCCACCACGTTCACTGGTAAATACATAGCGACTTTCCGAGACTTTGTGCAGCACTTTGAGCGGTCTGGATTCATCCGCCTCGAGGTAGTGGGTGGAATCCTTAGATCCCTTCAGGCGACGGACACACTCTGATCCGCCTAAGATGCTGCGGTCTTCGCCGGTCTGGTGATCCATCCGACGGCAAGGACCAAGGAAGCTCTCCGCGCCTGGCGTGATTACGAAGCATCAGCGCCGGAGGAAGTGACCAATGCCACCTT
>SMWK01000262.1 GCA_004356895.1 Gammaproteobacteria bacterium | reverse complement strand
CAGCAAATTTGTCGTGGTTTCATTACCAGCGATCAATAGAAGAATGTTGAAGCCGACGATGTCCTCATCCGACAGCCGCGCGCCGTCGATCTCCGCATTGACCACCGCGCTCACCAGATCACCTCCAGGACGACTGCGCCGCTCGGGGATCAGTGACTGAAAGTAGGCTGCCATCTCGAAGATATCCTTCTCTTGATCCTCGATTGACGCGCCAGTCAGCGTACCGGTCAGTGCGTCTGACCAGCGTTTGAAGTCTTCGGCTCTCTCAGCCGGGATTCCCATCATCTGGGAGATCACCGCTACCGGCAGCGGAATTGTGAGAGCCTGCGCAATATCAACGCCCTCGCCCTGTGGCAGATCGCCGACCATCTGCTGCGCGAGCGTGTTCACCGTCGCTTCAATGGCTTTGAGCATTCGCACGGTGAACGCCCGGTCCACGAGTCCGCGAAGCTGGGTATGCCGCGGCGGATCATCGGTGAGCAGCGGCAATGGAAATCCGCCTCCCTGCTGTCCCATCGCGATCGATGAATAGCCCGCCGAATTTTTCAACACGGAGCGGATATCGTCATGGCGCGTCAACACCCAGGCGCCGGTTTCCTCATCGCGCCAGATCGGCGTCTGCTCCTGCCACCGGGCGTAGACAGGATACGGATCTTCTAGAATCGCGGGATCAAGTAGTCGCACCGCACCAACTGGTCAAGTTGCAGAAAAATTGACGTGAGACCTGCCGGGATACGTAGGTTTTTCCGACCCAGATGTAGTAGAGAGTCACTACTCCCGGGCTAATCCATAGATACCAATCCGTATTCATGTTCCGCCTCGCTGTACCTTTACCAAGGACGCATGGTAGGTAGTCTACCGCACGGTACTGACAAGTTAACTTTTTCAATCGAATATAACTATCTCCAATATGTGATTGAGTTCCCGGCAGTTTTCGTCGCAGTCCGCTAGCGTTCGACCTACGAATGCCGTAAGGACAACGGAGGCGCTTATGCGATCGTATCTCGGGATCTCAATCGTTGCTTTTTTAATGGCTGGCTGTGGCGGTGGTGCAACCGTCAGCGAAAGCCAGTGTGTAGCAGGTGACTGGCAAACTCTGGGTTATCGGGATGGTGTTCGTGGATACCGAAGCTCCCAACTGCTTGCTCATCAGGATGCGTGTGTTAAACACGGTGTCATTCCAGATCGGCATGGCTACAGGCTTGGCTGGGAAGAAGGCATCCGGGAGTACTGTGAGCCGTATAGTGCTTTCTCAATAGGCGAGTGGGGCAAAGGGCATAACAACGTCTGCCCAACGGATTTGCGCGCAGAATTCATACGCGCATATCAGGAAGGCCGCTCACTGTATCGCGCGAGGGTGGAAGTGGCGAACCTCGAAAAAGCGATAGCCCAGAAAGCGAATCGCCTCGAGCAAGTGAAGGTGGCGATCGTTTCCACAGCTACCGCACAACTGAACCCGGAGTTGACGACCGGTCAGCGCGTTGAACTCTTCGCCACAACCCAGAGGCTCAATACAGAAAGGAATAGAATAAAAGCCGAAATTCCCGCACTCGAAAATGAGCTGGTACTCAAAGCCCGACAACTCGATGCACTGAATCGGTCGTTGGTGGCTGTTGGTTCCTAGGTTAGTCGGATACCCGAATTGGATCCTCTCAACGCCACAGAACATAACCCTAAGCCAAATCTACGTTCGTCTCGGTCAATAGGAAGAGGCGTTGGCACCTCACAATGCCCCGTTGGCCAGCCAGTGTGCCAAATCAGGGGTCAGTCGCTCGGCCGCGAGCTTTTCATAATTTATTGACTGTTCCTCGGATATGAGATTTTTCCAACGTTGGTTGGTACCCTTATGGAAAAATTGGCTATTGTCTTTCCATATCCCTTGCGTTGAGCCGGGCGCCATCGTATCGGCATTTGCCTTCATATGTTTAAAGGAAATACCCTCTAACAGCGATGGCCATACGTCCTCGTTTACCGGAATATCCAGATAGGCCGACAGTTTACGCATTTCACCATCAATATCTTTCAGCATGTCACTGAAGTGCATGAAATGAATGTTTGGCAGGTGCTTAAAATTCCACCAGGTCTGGGCGTGGTGTAGATGTGACCAGAATGGGTAGCCATCGGCCTCCCAGGGAAACGAAGATTTGTGCAGCCAGTCATCGAAAGCCTCCTGAACAGAGTCGCCCGGGAGTGGAAGGGTGGGCCCTTTTCGGTCCGGTGCGTTGTTTAACTCGTGGATAAATTCTGGTTGCATATTGTTCCAGTGATTCCACATGGAAGTGAATACGTCGCGACCGTCACGGCCAACGAATATGTATTTTACCTCTTCAAAGTATTTACAACCGTCCAGTGCGCAGTGGGTTTTGATGTACCGGCGATTCTCCAGTGCATCGATTTGCGCGATAACCTCATCAATGGGGGCGAAATTTGCATCAAGCCATGGGGTTAATTCATCCTGTGACTTGGGGGGCTGAGGTTGCTGAAAAACAAGCGCTGCGCAAATGGCCTGCAGCCATGTGGTACCCGCCTTGTAGGAGGTCGTGATAATGATGTCGTCTTGACGCGGTTGATACGCATCCCAACGATCGGTATCCATCACCGAATTTTGATAGTGTTGAGTGCGTTCAGGTTTTTTCATATCCAGCTCCCCGTCTATATAAACTGTATCCTAGCTGTCTGCGATTTGGCGGGCAATCGGAGTCTCTACTGCCGATTGATACTTCGTTCAGAATTGGGCTTGTCAATCATTCCGTGTTGCTGGCTTGTTTTACTAGCGCAGCCAGCCGGAGACAATTTACCGGTCCTGCTGGAAAACCGATACAACCCGAGCGCCGCTCCCCTTGAGCTGTGACCTGCTATCTCGAGTAAAGCGCCGGTAGGGGATCTTTCCTGGTTTTGGCAATCGGTGCACGCAGAGGTCTGGCTGCCGCCAATATATCTCGGCCGCGAACATTTGTGTGACCGGTTCCATAGAGTGCCGAATTCAGCCGTTGCATCAGTTCGCGATTTTTCGGAAGCGTTTCAAAACGCGCGATGGCGACCACACCAGGTACTTGATAGTGGTCTACGAGGAATGCCGTCAACGAACTGCGGATCTCGTGTAGATCGTCTCCTTTGCAAGCTCTTTTTAATCGTGGCCACGTGCTCACCTCGCTTGAGGATGGTCTGGGTAACAAGGTAAACGGCGTTTTGATCTTCAAGTACGTGATCAACCAGCCGAGGCTCGTGAACAATACGATCCCCAATAACCACAACGTTAGCTTGCTTGTTGTAATGCTTGTTAGAATCTCATCTATTGTAAATCTGGCCTGGCTTTCTGGTTCGCTTGCTATTTCGCTTCTTAGGGCTGTTGGTATTTCGAGTGCAGGTGTTGGCGGCGTTGTCGCTACGCTGCCGCTGATCTCAACGGTAATCCCGGCGAGTTGGCTGACACGTACCTGCTTGTTTTTCGTATCCCACCAGGTGAGCTCAATAGGTGGAACGTAAACCTGCCCGGGGTGGGTGGGTATGATGGAGAAGTTCTCCAGACGAGCGCCTATCACCGTATCTGCGGAGCTATCGTCCTGCAGAATAGGCGTCTCCGGGTACAGACGAAAGTTGCTCTCCGGCAAGGTCACGCCTAACGGTGGGATGGCGGAGCCAACGTTGCCGGTGGCTAACACAATGATGGCACGCGTAACCGGGTCGCCGATCTCGTAGCTCGGGATGTCTGGCGTCCAGGTATCGTTCATGCGAATGCGTGTGGCAGGTAACCAAGGCTGATCGGCGGGATAACTACTCGGTATTGGCAGCACGTCCACGATGATTTCTTCGGTACCTATGCGTACGCCGGAACGGCGGATTCGATCGCCGCTCTGCACCCGCACGCTGCTGGTCACCGCGATCGCCGGAATCCTCAGCGTGCCACTGCGTTCAGGATAGATCGCGAAACGCTGTTCGATTATTCCGTAACGTTGACCGTCGCGTAGCATGTTCAGCGAACGCGTGTCTCCCAAAGGCACAACTACCGCATCGGGAACTTCCGGTATGCCGGGTAGATCGCTGTATATCTGCACACCATTGGAATAAAACAGCCGACGGGTCAGCACCGTTTGCGCCTGCACGTAAACGGGGTTCGGCGACACCTCCGTTTCGAAGAACACCATCCTGTCGATGGCCTGTTTTACCCCGGGATCGAGCGCCCTCACCGTCAAACTGAGCGGCCGGCTACTTTCTCCACCGATGTCGATCGGGGGTATGGTAATTTCCCCCGATCGTTTAGGTCTCAGGTTGATTTGATACTCGACAAAAGATTCCACCCGGCCGTTGATGGAGCGGTACCGGCTTGAGGTTTGCGTGCCGAGGACTTCAAAATCGGCGTGTAGCGGTGTCAGGTCCAGCTTCTCGGTGCGCCGCGTGTCCGAGGCACGTAAGGTCAGACGTACGGTTTCCATCTCGTCCACAATGCGTGGGGTAATGGTCGCGCGCAGTTCCGCGTGGACCGCGCCGTTTGCGATAACCACCAGCGTAATAAACACATAAGCGTTCAGAAAGGTTCTTCCCACTACCAGATTTTCTCCGTTTCCCGGTACTGATAGTCGCCACGGCGGCGCCTTTGGTTGGATTCGTAGCGGAATTTTCTGCGCAACAAGCCACCGGGGTCGTCTGGCACCCGGCGCAGCCACTGTTCGAGAGCATCCAGCTTCTCATCGCGCGACTCGTCGTCCATCTCCTGCTCTGTCGGATCCGAGTTCTCATCCGTCTGGTTTTCCTGGTCCTCGGAGTCCTGATTTTCCGGCTGCTCGGGATCCTGCCCCTGCTGTTGATCGGGTTGTTGCTGCGCGTCGCTACCGTCTTGCGGTTCACTAGAATCTTGTGGGCTCGAATCGCCCTGTTGCTGCTGCTCGCTGCTATCGGATTCGGACGATTCCTGCTCTTCGAGGAGTTGTTCCAGAAGATCTTTGTTGAACAACGCATCCTCGTGTTGAGGATCGGCCTTCAATGTTTCTTCGTAGGCACTGATTGCTGTGGAGAAATCGCCAAGCTTAGCCAGCGAATTACCAAGATTGTAATAACCGTCAACGCTTTCATCGACGCTGAACCCTTCCGCAGCGCCTGGGAAGTCGCCGCTACGATACTGAGCGCTCGCCCGCCATTGCGGATCGGTGAACAACAAGGCTGCACGATCGGGGGCACCTTCCAGCATGGAGTGGTGAGCCTGTTGATCACGACGCTGCCACAGATCCTCCCACAGGCCGGCGTGTGCCGGTGGTGGTAACACGGCAATACACAACATGGCAAACAAGCCACGCCGGAAACCGAGTAACAGCAAGGGTAACAGGATGACGCACACCCAGTACCCCGAATCTGCCCAGACGTCGAATTCCCTGTCTACTTCCAGTGTTTCATCATCCTGGGGCAGCGGAGCCGCCAACACATGGCGGATATCGGAATCGTTCAGCGTGAGGGTTCGGTAGCGACCGTGCGACAGCCGCGCGATGTCGGCGAGCCGCTCTTCGTCGAGCCTGGCAATAATCGCATCACCCTGATCGGATTGCAGAACACGCCCGGGTTGGTTGACGAAATCCAGAGGTATGTTAGCCCCGCGCGTCGTACCGAGACCAAGAATGGATATGGGAAAGCGCGGATCCCGAAACTTCGTGACGTCGGTAATTCGATCGACACCGTCTGTTACCAGCAAAATTCGGCCCTGGTTGACATGCGCGTTTGCAAAAAGCTGATGGGCGACTTCCAGTGCACTGGAAGGCTGGCTGCCAAAAACCGGCATCATCTCCGGGCTCAATGCCGCCAGCAGATTTTCGATGGTGTGGGTGTCGTCGGTAAGTGGCGCTACCGCGTGCGCGTCACCGGCATAAGCCACTAACGCCGTGAAACCTTCGTTACGTAAACGCAGAATATCGGTCACTTTTTGTCGAGCCCGAACCAGCCGCGAAGGGGCAATATCTTTTGCGAACATCGACAGCGAGAGATCGAGGGCAATGATCAATGCATCGTTCTTCTGTTCTACGGGTTGAGGCACTCGTTTCCATGTGGGGCCAGCGAGGCCAATTGCACACAGGGCGAGAGCAAAGGCCACGACCCAGGCGAGTATGCGCATCCTGCTGCCCGTGTTGGTCTCCAGCAGCACCGCCAGCAGTTCTGGAGCGATACTCGCCTCCCAGTGCGAACCGCTCACTCGATGACGCGCCCACGCAAGCGTAAGTGCGATCGCGGGAAGCAACGCCAACAGCCACCACGGTCTCAGGAAATGCAGCGCCTCAGTCATGGCCCCAACCCCGCCAATCGCAGAGGATCAACCATAGAAATGCGAGCCAGGCGATGGTCATTGGCCAGTGAAAAAGAGCGGCGGTCGGCCGGTAAGTTTCGGCATCCTGCTCAATAGGCTCTAGTGCATCGATGATGTCGTAGATTTCTACGAGTTTCTCTGTGTTTTGTGCACGAAAATAGCGGCCACCGGTTTTCTCGGCGATGGCTTTGAGTGTTTTCTCGTCGAGTTCCGCCGACGGATTGATAATTCGCGAGCCGAGTAGACCGAACGCGCTCTGCAGTCGCATTTCGTCCGCTCCGACACCGATGGCGTAGATGCGAATCTCGTCCTGCTTTGCCAGTTCTGCCGCCTTGATTGGGGCTACTTCGCCAACGTTGTTGGCGCCGTCAGTAAGTAATATCAGTACATGATCGCCGTCGGGTCGCTGTCGCAGGCGCTTGACGGCGAGCCCAATCGCATCACCAATCGCCGTCTTGCCACCGGCGATGCCGACAGGGGCTTCGATGAGCAGTCGATTGACGGTCTGGAGATCGAAAGTGAGTGGGGCCTGCAGGTAGGCGTTGGTTCCGAAGAGAATCAATCCCAAACGATCGCCTTGACGGGCTTCGATGAAGTCGCTGACCACGCTCTTGACGACGGTCAGCCGATTCACCACCTGGCCGCCAAGTTGCAGATCTTCGGTACCCATGCTACCGGAGATATCAACGGCCAGCATGAGATCTCGCCCGGTGGTAGGCAGAGTAACGGGTTCTCCAGTCCATTGGGGACGAGCGAGCGCCGTTACCAGTGCTGCCCAGACAAGCCATAGAAGTAACGCGCGCCAGGGCATTGCGCTTGCCAGCATACTGCCGCGACTGGTTTCTTCGATCTGGAAGTTGGTGATGTCAGGGACCGCTAGCGCCGCCTGCTGCCGTTGCAGCGGTTTCCAGAAGCTGCGTAACAACACGGGTAGCGGAATCAGCGTGAAGGCGAACGGCCAGACCCAGTCGATCATGGCCTAACCTGACGGAAGAACCGTTCCAATAACGGGTGCAGTTGTTCGATGTCTGCCTGAGGCCGCGGTCGAAACCGATCGTTACCGAGTGCCTGGCCAGGCCCATCGGAGAACTCCGTGCCACCATATTGGGCGTCCAGCAGAGCCAGCCACCGCCGGTCGCTGGCGGCGGGTGCTGCAGCGATGTTGAACCCGTGGATCATGAGCCGTTTGAGAATCTCGTTGCTTTCATGCACGAATACCTCTTCGCTCAAAGCCTGGTTACGAAGCTCGCTATACAGCCCGTCGTATAGTTTGCGCGCACGCCGGAGCGGACGCCGTCGGGAAAACCAGTCACGAGCGTAGCGGACCGCAAACCACGCAAGAGCAATTGATCCGAAGATGAGCAACCACCACCCTGGTGCGGGTGGCCACCAGGATGGGTCCAGTGGTAGGTGGATGT
>SMWK01000261.1 GCA_004356895.1 Gammaproteobacteria bacterium | reverse complement strand
TTGAAGGACTAACGTAAATCGGGGACATATCGAGACCTAGAATCGACACGACATCTGTCACATTTTCGGAAAGGAGTCGATATCGCTCTTCGCTGGATTTGAGGTCTACTTGAATCTGTTCACGTTCTCTATTTCGTCACGAAGGCGGGTGTTAGCTTCGCTCAGGTCGCGTGAACTATCGCTCAATTTCTCGACAGAGCCGAGTGGATGGCTATGGAGCATGCCAGATCCATGCACCATAGCGGCGGATATACCGGCGAACCAAAAAATTCGTGTGATCCAGGAGGTCGGAGCGACGACAAACTGCTCGATATCGAAATTAACCGTGTGTTGGCCACTGACTATGAAAATTCCTACCGCACATATTGGCAACGTGCAGGCCAACACGCACCAATAACCCCACTGCCTGCCAAATAGCGCAGTAGTGATGATACATGCAAAAATTAGCAGCAGGATGCCGGCCGATACAAGTCCCCCTGAAAGTATCCCCGCAACACCAGCAAGGTAGGACACACTTAGCAGAATACCCGTGCGGAAGGTAAACGAAAAACGCCGATGCCACACTGCAGCGGGCAATAGAACGAATACGTAAAGAACAATGTGCATGAAACTGAATGGGTTCCAGACCAACTCATTTCCACGAGCGATGATCGCAACGACAGTTGGAAAGGTGAGTACCGCCAGAACTACGAGAGATGTATTAACGATCCGGCTGCGGATTAGATACAGAGACTCCGCGACGTCATCGCTGATTGCGCCAGTGTTCGGGTTTTCTATCACATTCGCAGCGTTCTGCATTTGTTCCTTCCCGTTTCCTTAAGCCGAACCTACGCTCCTCGATCACGAATGATCTGGTTTAGCTTAGCAGCCGGCTCCTCGTTTGCCGCCATTACGGCTTTCACTGCTGCGACCACTTCAAGAACCGAAGGTAACTTTCCGATGCTGTCATCTTCGTCGTTGAGAAAAACTTCGTGAACCTTGATAGCAAGAATGGCTAACTGTGTTGAATTGCTCGGCGCCTCACCGGCAAAACTCTCAGCATGCTCACCGATAAACTTCGCAGCCGCTTGTACCGCCCGATGCTGCGCACGGTCCTGCTCATCTGGGTAGTCGAACTTCCAGCGTAGCGTGTGCTGAGTAATCAAAGCCTTATCTTTGTCACCCGCTGCAATCCCAGCCGCAGGAAATATCCGACAATCGTAGTTGCGGCAAGTGAGCGGCCGATGCTCATATATCGAACAGTTGTCGTCAATCAGCATAGGGCAGCAACCATCCTCGTCAAAACCCAGCACCACGTTACCCTCAGGCTGACCTGGCGCCGCAAACAATAGATCTTCCGGAATCTGGGCAAGCGCCTCAGTTTCTTCAGGCCCAATATGGATGAAATAGGAAGATCGACAGCAGGCGTTGCATTCCCCGCACGGTACTTCGGCGCCGGTTTTTGTTACCAGGGCGGTGCGGGTATTACGAAGCCACGAAGTAAATCTCCCGGCAGACAGATCTTGTTGGTCGCTGACTTCTACGACATCGAATAATTTGACATCGTTACCCACTAATTCATTTCTTGTCAGGTCGGTTCATGAGTTTCGCACGCCTTGTCACTCCAGCCCGAACACCCACAATACCCCGCCTTGGGGGACTACCGGATTCACTTTTCCAATCTCGGCGAGTGATGCTTGCTCGCGTGCGGCATCTACACCCCAGCCAGATAGAACTGCTATGTACTGTCTACCGTTGACCTCATAGGTCGTCGGCACACCGATAACGCCGGAATTTGTTCGTTGTTCCCACAACAGCCTTCCAGTTTTGGCATGAAATGCCCGGAAGTATCGATCGTTGGTGCCACCCATGAAAACCAGATCGCCGGCGGTAGCCAGCACAGGACCCCAGTTATGACTTGCGAACGTTCTGCTCCACACCTTCTCGCCTGTATCGACATTCCATGCCTGCAGCTCACCAATGTAATCGCTGGCTTCTTCTGTGAGAACGAGGTTCGAATTCTGCCAATCGGTCCCCATGAATTCGCGCCCTTCCCGATAGGATACTTCCTCTCCGATCATGTAGGCACAAACGTTGTCGTTGGCTGGGATGTACAGCAGACGAGTTCGTGGACTAAACGCAGCCGGTGGCCAGTCTTTACCGCCCCAGTGTGACGGGCAAAATAACGCGCCTTTGCCAGTACCGGGCTTTTTCGTTTCGTCATACGTCGGCCGGCCGGTGTCGGGGTCAATCGAAGTGAAAACATCCTGTTTTACGTAGGGTTGTGCGTCGACAAAACCGATCCCATTATCAAGACGTTCGAGAAACCACAGGTACCCATTACGTCCAGGATGAACTAAACCGCGTAACGTTCGCCCTGCGCGTTCGAAGTCGATCAATAGCGGTGCGGAAACTTCGTCCCAATCCCACGAGTCGTTCCAATGATATTGATGGTGCCCACGGATCTCGCCGGTTGTTAAATCCAGCGCGATGACGGAGGTCGCATACAGGTTATCGCCGTCACGTGTATCGCCCATCCATGGTCCACCGTTGCCTGTACCCCAATAGGTCAAGCCAGTCTCCGTATCGAAGGATCCGGTAATCCAGACTGGTACGCCACCGGTTTTCCAGGAATCTCCAGGCCAGGACTCACTTCCCGGTTCACCCGGCGCAGGAATCGTATAGGTTTTCCACGCCTCTTCACCGGTTGTCGCATCCAGTGCCATGACAAATCCACGGATACCGAATTCCCCACCCGACACACCCACCATACCTTTCCCGCCAGCAACAAGCGATGCGAGCGTCATGTAGTAACCCGCAGCGTAATCCTCGACTTCCGTCTCCCACACCACGGCGCCGGTTTTCGCATCGAGTGCGACGACGTAACAGTCCGCAGTTGCCATGAACACGAGGTCGCCATAGAGCCCGACACCTCTATTGGTCGGGTGCATCTGTACCTGGTCCTCCGGCAACTCGCGGATGTAACGCCAGATGAGGTCACCACTTGCAGCGTCGAAAGCCAGTAAATGGTTGTGCGGAGTCGTAATGAACATAAACCCGCCGTTGACGATTGGAGGAGCCTGGTGACCTTCTCGTAACCCGGTCGAATAGGTCCACAATGGTTTCAACCGTTTGACGTTGCGGGTGTTTATTCTCTTCAGCGGACTGTAACCGTGTGAATCGTATGTGCCTCGATACATGAGCCAGTTTTCGGGTTCGGGGTTTACGAGTCTCGCATCAGTGACAGGCTGGTATTGCGCCGCAAATGTCGAAAACGCTGCTAACACAAACGTAAAAAGTCCCACCGAGCAAACCCGCTGCTTCATTACTCCTCCTAATAAGTTGGCTCAGGCCCCACCCGCCGCGAAAATTTTCCGGCAACCCGAATAACCCCGTCACCCTGCTCGATCGGTAACAGCGCGAGAGGTTTGGTCGCGGGACCCAGTACAACCCGTGCGGCATCGAGCACGGCAAACCGCGAACCATGGCAGGGGCAAATCAGTTCGTGCGTATCGGGCTGCCAGCCGCTGACCTCACACCCGGTATGCGTGCATGCCGCCGATACGGCGAGGAAAGGACCGGCAGCGTAACGTCGAGTTTTTTCCGACATCGCCATTTCATCAACACGAAGCAGCGAAAGCTGATTATGCAGCGAACCGTCACGTATCACGCCATCAGACGCCATTGCGAACGCAAAGATCCGATCGTCTTTAACATCGGCGGGGCTGATGGCAGACCCAACCCGATCTCCGAACGCGTGAACCAGCACATCGCCGATCTGCGGTTTCATCCGCTCGGGACTCGCGCCGTGGGCCCCACGTGCGCCCAACGCCAGCCCGCCAGCTACCGTGATGATCTCTCGCCGATTCACGAAATTCTTGGGGTAATAGATTGTTCACAGTGCACGATGTGGCCCACGCCGGACCAACTGACCTCTTCCCGGCTTGCCGACAACCTCATTCCTTTCAGCAACCACCTCTCCCCGACTCACCGTAAACTTTGGCCAGCCTGTTACTTCAAACCCATCGTAAGGAGAATAGTCTGATCGACTGTGCATTGAAGCACCATCGATCGTTCTAGTTTCCTGTGCATCCCACACAACCATGTCCGCGTCGCCACCGACGCTAATCGATCCCTTCTTGGGATAGAGACCAAACAGCTTCGCAGAATTGGTTGAAGTAACTGCCACAAATTGCTCCAGACTAATTCGCCCGCCTAACACGCCCGTCGAATAGAGCATAGGCAGGCTGGTTTCCAGATCGGCCACACCTTGCCTCAGGTTTGCGGCATCAAGTGTTGGGTCCAGCTTTTCTGCCAATTTCCAAGGTGCATGGTCTGTCGCCAGGATATCGATGTTGCCGAACGCTAGAGCAGCCCACATGGCGTCTACATCTGACTGTTCACGCAAAGGGGGTGCGCCTGCGTACTTAGCACCATCTTCGTCCGCGAATCGTTGTCGCGTGAGATGCAAGTACAACGGCCTCGTTTCAACGTAGACGGGTAATCCACGACTTCTACCGTCGTGGCAAGCCGCCAGTGCCCTGGCACTGGCCAAATGAACAACATAGCAGGGACAACCAGTCGTCTCACAGTATCCAACAGCGCGATAGGTAGATACAGACTCAGCTTGTACCGGTCTTGTCTCCGGGAAATAACGCGGTTCCGTTTTACCCGCTTCGCGCAACAGGTTACAGCAACAGTCAATGATCGCTGCGTCCTCACAATGAATCAGCGCTATTCCACCAGCTTGTTTTACGATACGCATAGCTTCAAGAAATTCTGGTACGTGTCGATCAAAACTTCGGAACGACAAAAAAAACTTGATCGATGTATGACCCTGAGAATGGAGAGGTGCGATGGTTGCAAGATTCTCTTTGCTCGGATACATGAGTACGGGGTGAAAAAAATAGTCAGCGAGGGAAAGTTTTTTGGCTTCGGCATCATCACGAACGATTGCATCCGCCATCGTTTCATCCCGCTCGGGGAAGCTCATGTTCCCAACGGTAGTAATACCTCCTGCAAGAGCTGCGCGAGTTCCCGACTCAAAGTCATCCGACCATTTCCATCCATCAGCTCGCCGAGTGGGGGGTGTTAAATGAACATGAGGATCAACACCCCCGGGAGTCACAAAATGCCCGGTTGCGTCGATTTCTCTATCTGCCGACATGGTGCCACCCATCTGGACGACCAGACCATTGTGGATGCCAACGTCCACCTGCGCCCTGTTGCCGACCGTGACGACCGTTCCCCCGCGAATCAACAGGTCCATTCTAGTATCCCGTTCCCATACATCCCGACATTTCACCGCCGACTATAGCAGTTGGGCATCGATGAAACCTCCGTATACTGGGAGTGAGTCAGAAACGACAGGGGTTTGTTCATATCAGGCTCAAGGAGGATAGGAATCCTAACGGTGATATCAGCCAGTTGGCTAAGTATCGAATCAAGGCCTGTAGCCTACGGTTTAGCAGTGGCGTTAGGAACGGTTGAACGATTGGCCGTGCAGCCGGGGTTGCGCCGGATGACGTCGTGGCGAGAAGTATGGTCCGTTATCTGGAAGCCTACGAACTCTTGACTGGAGAGTCTCTCGATCTGAGCTGACATGACTTTCGAAATGGCTGCTTCTCTAAGTTCGAGGATCTAGCACCGAACTGACTGCGAGGCTTTACTCGAGTTGAGAGGTGAGTCGAAATCCCTTTGTTGCGGACGCTTTTTGCCTTGGATTCTTCAGAAAAGGGATAAGCAGTATGGGTAGTACCACAAGCAGGGCATCCAGATAGAGCACCGCCGCGTAACCTAG
>SMWK01000260.1 GCA_004356895.1 Gammaproteobacteria bacterium | reverse complement strand
GCGCTCGTAGGTAACGCCCCGTAGGGCAGCGCCGATACCGGGGATCTGCACTGACTCATCCAGATCGTAAACGGTGTGAAACACCGAGTCGCTACGGGGAATGTCGACAATCTTCCGATCGGGAAGGACGCGGCGCAGGCCTGCTGCGAAGCCATGCCATTCCGAGGTGCCGTGAAAATCGTCTACCAACAGAAAGCCGCCCCGCAACAGATATTCGCGCAGCCGCACGGCTTCTGCGTTGCTGAACTGCCACGAACCGGGCTCCACGGCGTACAACAACGGATAGTCGAACAGGTCCTCGTCCATGACGGATACGAGACGGCTTTCGCCAGCCGCTCGTATCCTGGTCAACCGATTGACGCCACGCAACAGATGTTGTTCGGCTGCCGGCCAATCGGTGAGCCAGCGTTGGCGATAAGCGCCATCGCGAGCGGAATGGTGTTGCAGGCGCGCGAATTGAAACTCCGTGTGAAAGGCCAGCGGACCCCTGGCGTCCCAGCCGATTTCGTACGCCGCCGTCCTTGCTGGGCCTGGCGTCGTTGCACCGGAGGTATCGGCCGCGAGCACCGAGACGACCCCTACCCAGAGACCCAGCCCCGCCCAGGCGCACACGCAGCTTGCCAACCTGTCACGCCAGCTCGATGCGAGTACTGGACTGGGTGGCGGAGACAAACATGGCGCCTGGTTGCGCACGGGAAACACTCCCTCGCGGCGCGGCGCGCCAAGTAAAGTGAGTGAAAGACGCAGGGAGCATAGCAGATCTGCTCGTGACGGCATCAGGAAAACACCTGCCATCAATCGGGCACCGTAGGGCGGAAGCTGCCCGATAGATAGCAGTTTTATCCCCTTGAGTATTCGTTGAGAACTGTCTCTATTAAATGCAACTACGGGTGAGGCTAATCGCAGTTCCCCGTCCGGCTTATGACTTCCGAGAGGTTAGTGTGGGCAATATCCAGTAGGTCGTGCAGCGTCGTGCGCTGTCGTTCGGTCATATTCCTGGTTGCTTCGATGCAGATTCCTTCCACGAGTTCTGCGAGTGGATCAATCAGCGGCCCTACCTTGGGGGTGAGAAATATGCGTTTCACCCGGCGATCGTTTCCATCCTCCCGCCGTTCGACCCAGCCCTCTCGTTCCAGGCGGTCAACCACCTTGCCCAGAGGCGGTCTGGCCATGACCAGCCGTTCGGCGAGCTCAGTCTGGGTCTGGCCGTCCTTCCTTCTCAACATGAACAGGGTCTGCCACTGGGTACGCGTCAAGCCAAGGTGTTTCACACGCTGGTTGAAAATCCGCGCAACCATGAGATTGAGTTCATGGATCTGGCGGGTCAGGGGGTTATCCAGGATTTCAGAACTTGCCGGGGCCATATATGGTAATGTAGGAAATTATATCCACAGTTACTATAATTAAAATTATAGTAACTCGTATATCAATTATCGATCAAGCTTTTGACCGAGGACTGCACCATCAATTCATCGAATCCCGCCGCGAAGGATCATGGGCGCCCTGCAGTGGGATCAGGCCTTCCCATGGGTGGGATGGCGTTGTGCTCGCTGTTTGTCTACATCGCATCGGTCTTCTTTGCGACCTCATCTTATGCCAGTTCCGGAGCTGCCGTGATCGGCAGTTACAAAAACCCGGCAAACGCCCAGGCGATTATGGAACAGGTCAATCGGAAACTCTCACTACATGCAGAGGTGAAACAAGCGGTTGTCAATGGCACGCTCTGGCATCGATTGCTAGTGCGCGGACCCGACGCAAGCGCTCTGGTCACCCGGTTGCGCCGAGCCGGTTTTGCAGACACTTGGCTTCTGCCGGATCCGGCCATGACCCCTGTCGCATCCAGCAGCTCAGTCCAGCAGGATTCCGATCGATCGACTCCGGTCGTGCAACAGACGGAGGCTGCTCCCGAAACGCAAGCGTCCGAACCAGTAACACCACCCGCTCTGGCTCCGGTGCACACCCGATTCGCGGACAGTCAAGGATCTCAGCGGCTCATAGATACCATTCAGGGTATCCCCGTGCATCAGATTGTCGTACCCAACCTTCCAGACGACGAGGTGTCCATCATCCTCGATGGCATTGTCAACGAGCCTGTCTGGAGTCAGGTACCAAACTACGACAACATGCTGGTAGCGGTGCCGGGGACCGGCGAGCCGGGGCACTATCCCACCGAGATGCGGATGCTGGCTACAGATCGGGGAATCTATGTAAGCGCGGTCATGTATCAGCCGAAAGACACCCTGGTATCGCGGCTTTCGGTCCGCGACGATTTCATCGATCGGGATACTTTCGGGATTACGCTGGATACCTCGGGTCAGGGCCTGTTCGCGTATTGGTTCATTGTCGCGCTGGGTGATTCACTGATGGATGGTAAGGTTCTGCCTGAGAGAAATTACCAACGTGATTGGGACGGACCCTGGATCGGCAAGTCAGCCTCGCTCGACGATGGCTGGAGCGTCGAAATGTTTCTACCGTGGTCTATGATGAACCTCCCGGAAACCGATGGGCCGAGGAAGGTAGGATTTGCGGTAAGCCGCCAGGTGTCGCATACCAACGAGCGTTATCAGTGGCCGGGCCATCCATATGCGTCGTCCCAGTTCGTCTCTGCGTTGAATACGATGGAAGTGCTCGGCGTAGAGCCGCGCCAGCAATTCTCAGTCATCCCTTATACGTCGTCTACCATCGATCAGGCCCGCGACGAAACCGAATTTAGAGTAGGTGCGGACCTGACCTGGAAACCTTCCCCGAGTTTCGAGGTAGCCGCCAGCGTAATGCCGGACTTTGGCGCCGTCGAGGCAGATGACGTGGTACTCAATCTCACCGCCCAGGAAACGTTTTTTCCCGAAAAGCGCCTGTTTTTTCTGGAGGGGAATGAAGTATTCGAGAGTACGCCGCGTTCCAATCCGGGCAATATCATGCGCACTATCACCAACGACAATTTCGCAACCACATCCCGCAAAGTTTTTTCGTTGGCCCTCGGACCCACACCGATCTCGCTGATGAACACCAGACGTATTGGCGGCACCGCAAACCAGGTCACCGTACCGGGTGGCGTGATCGTCAATCGAGGCGAACGTAACTTGCCTACCGATCTGCTTGGAGCCGCTAAAATAACAGGCGCATTGGGTCATCTTCGCTACGGAATTCTCGCTGCCACCGAAGACGATGTGGAATGGCTTGGACGGGCTGTGGACGGACGTGAGGTGGATATCGAAGACGACGGCCGGAATTTTGGCGTGGCTCGTTTTCTGTATGAGAGAGTAGGTAGTAGCCGCCAGTCCTTGGGGTATATAGGCACACTGGTGAGTGGTCCACTCTACGATGCGGAGGTTCATGGTGTGGATGCCCACCATACGAGTGGCAGTGGCCGCGTGATAGCCGACGTGCAGTTCATTGCCAGTAACGTCGATGGTCTCGCTGGACGAGGTGGGTTGTTCGACCTGAAATACTCATCGAGCGCCCGTATACAGCACAAATTCGAACTCGACTATTTCGATGAAGATGTGAACTTCACCGATCTCGGGTTCCTCGCGCGCAACGACTACACGGCCGCGCAGTATGCTTTCATCTACAACAACACCAAGGGTACCGGCTTCTTGAAAGACATCCGCGGTACGGTCATCTTGCGCGAACAGCGCAATGTCAGCCAACACCGTAGAGTTGGCGACAGCGGTATTTTCTGGCGCAATTCGATGGTTTTGCCTGGACGCAATACCGTCAAAACCGGCATTGGCTGGTTACCGGAACGGTGGGAAGACATCGACAGTCGAGGTAACGGTTCGTATAAAACCGAAGACCGTTGGTGGTGGGATGTGCTGGTGGCCACGGATGCCAGCCGTAAACTGAGCTATTCGGTAAGTATTGGCGGGTTGCAGGAAGACCTCGGAGACTGGACCTACAACCTCAGTGCGGGCGTTACGTACCGGCCTAATGACAATCTGTCACTCGATGTGGACGTCAAATATAAACGCCGGGATGGTTGGCTGGTCTATCAGGGCGGGCGAAATTTCGGTGCCTATCATGGTCCCGACTGGCAGCCGAGCATCAAGATGAACTGGTTTCTGGCGCCCCAGCACCAACTCAGTTTTACGCTGCAGTGGGCGGCGGTACGCGCCGACGAACGCGGGTTCTTTGAGATACCCTTAGGCGATGGTGATCTCAGAGCAGCTTCTCGCACGCTGAATAATCATGACTTCACAGTCAGCTTGATTACCGTTCAATTACGTTATCGTTGGGAGATCGCGCCCCTCACGGATTTCTATGTGGTTTACAACCGAGGCAATAACGTGGAGAACCTCATCGACGCCGACTTCGGCGATCTGTTCGAAAGCGCCCTGCGCGACCCCATATCGGACAACTTCATCATCAAGCTGAGATACCGGTTCGGCAACTGATTCTCCGTTCTAACACATTCGCGGCTTGGTGGTGCTTCCCGAAAGCGGCCATCCAGAATTGGCCGTGTTACGATGGCTTGTCTCTTGAACTCAGCAACAAATCCCGCGAATCGTATTTACCCCCTCTCCCCTCGGTCAAGGACGGCTCCTGTTTCCAACGCCAACGTATTGTGGCGTGTATTCACGAATTGACTGAACCCTGCAACGAGCCTAGATATGCGTACGGGGCTGGTCTGCTGACGAAACGGTCGTGACGCGGGGCAAAAAAAACGCTGCAAAAGGCAGAGTGAAACTCCTCAGCATGTACAACTGTGCCGGTGGTAAGCGTAGACTGGCGATGGTAGCGAGGACGCCAACCTGGCGAACAGTCGCCGCCCACAACACGTCACGAACATGTCCTATTCGCTAACTCAAATGACACACACTGTAAAATTCCCAGTTATCCTGAAATATTCGATGCCGGATGGTTCGCTTGCAGTGGAAATGCTAAGGCTCACTGGAGGTACATTTACGAGGGTCGATGATGTAAGGGAGCACGTCAGCGAAGTCGAAGTATCTGAATTCACGATGGGTCGTTATGCCGTAACTTTTGAACAATATGATCGGTTTTCTAAAGCAACGGGTAGAAAGCTTCCAGGTGCTTGTGGTTGGGGAAGAAGCAATCGACCTATCATGAAAGTAACCTGGTTTGATGCGACAGCTTATGCGCAATGGCTAAGTGATGTCACAGGAGAATATTTTCGTCTTCCTACGGAAGCCGAATGGGAACATGCATGCCGAGCAGGAACCAAAACAGATTACTCTTTTGGTGAAAACATCACTAAAGAACAGGCTAATTTTGATAGAACAAATTGTAAAACAATGCCAGTTGGAAGCTATCAACCGAACGCGTTTGGTCTTTATGAAATGCATGGGAATGTATGGGAGTGGTGTTCTGATTGGTACGACAAATATCCCACGGGGAAAGTGAAAGATCCTAAGGGACCAGTTACTGGTAAGTACCGTGTATTGCGGGGTGGTTCCTGGTTCGTCAATGCCGGGTTAACGCGTTCAACGAGCCGGGCTTGCGACGAGCCGGGGGAGCGCGACCACAGCAGAGGCTTTCGACTAGCCGGACGTTAAGTACTTGTACGCGGTTGGTTAATCGGTCTAATAACGCAGAACGGATTCGCGGTGTGCGAGCGACGGGGAAACCGAGGCGTGTCAGTGAATCGTGCGCGGGTCCTGTCTGCGCAATACTACGGCTGCTTGACGAACCGAGTCCAGATTCGGGTTGACCGCCACTGCCTGCTCGAATGCCAGCAGCGCGGAGCTAACGTCGCGCGCGCGCAGGCAGATCTGCCCGAAGCCGCTGAGCGCGCCGAAATGGCGCGGTTCGAGTTCGAGCGTGCGCCCGATGTCGTCGAGACTATCGGCGTCGCGCTCTTCGACGAATCGTAACGTGGCACGTTTGTTCCACGCTTCCGCCCAGTTCGGCCACCGTTCGACCATCATGTTCAGCTCGTGATCCGCGGCAGTTGGATCGCCGGTTTCGAGCGCTGCTATGGCGCCACGCATTGCACGAGCGGCATCCGCGTCTTGGTGACCACTCCAGATTGCCCAGATGCGTCGTTCCGCGTCCGCGCGATCACGTGGATCGCTAGCTCCGCGAAGCAGATCGAAGAGTGCGTCGAGTTTTGGTGTGCTTGGTATGGAAGCCGTCATCATCGTTACGAGCACCTGCTCGATACGCATCACAATCGGGTTGAACATTACCAGTCCCCTACAACGCTTCGGCGAACTTGGCCTCGGTGCGGTGGTAGTTCTCCTGCCCGGGATTGCGTTGCATGATCGCACGCCACTCGTCGGTCGCGAACACCTTACTCATCACCTCGTGCCGCGTAGCGATATGGTCCCAGCGAATAATCCAGGTCACGGTAGCCGGACCGAGGTCGTCCTGCGGTTTGCCGTTGACCTGAACGGGCTCATCGATATTGACCCAGAAGCCTACAAGATCCAGATGCTCACGGATGTAAGGTAACGCCATTTCATTTGCCCAGGCCTTGTATTCCTCCATACAGCTGGGCTCGTAGTGGTAGTTGCGGATCTCGTAGATCATCCCATGCCCTCCCGAAGATCCCGCCGAGTGTATACCTGTCAGTGGTTTGTGGTGAGTAAGCGCGACGTTCAGATCACCCGCAGTGATACACTTCGTCCCATGGCGATCTTCGATCTCGGACCAATTCGTTTTGTGGTGGAGCACCGGGCAGTGGGCGCTGATGGCGGACCCACCTTGCGGGTATGTGACCAGTCCGGGGGACGCGAGCTGCTTCGCTTCGACTGCTTTGCCAAGAACCCACACTGGCACGTCGACCCGAGCGGGAATGAAGTGATCCAGAAAATCGAGACGGTAGGGAGCCCGATCGACTGGACGCTCTCCGAGTTGCGTGGCGGGCTCTCCGCCTTGCTCGCGCGCGCGGAGTTCACAGCCGAGCTACCAGGCGGGTACGATAGCGTACTGGACGCGGTCGAGGACGCGCTACGGAACCCGCCGACGAATTGAGCGCGCAGGCGGTCTGTCGACCCACACGAACATCACGAATGGCAATGTATGCAACGCTGTCGAAACAAGATGAGGCATCACACCCCACCTCATTTTGAGACCGCTTCCAGCTAAGCTGGTATCTTTCCTTTTCATTCACGGCGAAGGATACACACTGTGACCGCCGTCGATACGCAACAGGCGCTCTTCGCAAACGAGGCGTTTTGCCTCGCATTCACGCAAAAGGACGCCGATGCGATGGATGCATTGTGGGCGCGGCATGCACCGCTGATCTGCGTTCATCCCGGTTGGCCGCGTCTGACAGCAAGAGAAGAAATCATGGAAAGCTGGCGGAGGATCCTCGCAAACCCGAATCAACCTGGCATGGACTTCTACGATCCTCAAACCCACGCGCATGCGTCAATAGTGCTGGTGACCTGCTATGAGCAACTGCCTGGGGGAGTGTGCTTGGCAACAAACGGATTTATCGAAGAAGACAGCGCGGTGCGGATGGTGCTCCACCATTCAGGGATGTGTGGTAACCCACCCGCAAGCTAATGAGATAGAGGCCCCTGGACAGCTCCATAATTTAAAAAGATAATAGTTTCTATATTTTTTGGGAGAAGAGACAATGGCAGTCGAGTTAAACCACACCATCGTTCCGGCCCGCGACAAAGAGGTGTCAGTGCGATTTTATGCCGACATGTTCGGCTTCACGTACGAAGGCCCATTCGGGCATTTCGAACCAGTCCGTATTGAAAGCCAACACCTGACGCTCGATTTCGACAACCGAGAATCGTTTGCGCCTCAACACTACGCCTTCAAAGTGAGCGAAGACGAATTCGACGAGATATTCGACAAGATCAAGAAACGAGGATTGGTATACGGTAGCGGCCCCGGTACCTCGGAGGACATGGACATAAATCACTGGGATGGAGGTCGAGGCGTTTACTTCCGTGATCCGAGCGGGCACTTACTGGAGCTCCTAACACGTGACTACACGCCGGAACTTTTTGAGCAGCACGAATAACTGATACACGGGCGTCGTGTGACGAGCTTGCCAGGAACACGGACAATGTCGTCCCGACATCGGCGTCTACGGTTACCTTGATGGCAACGAAGAAGGCATACAATAGAACCTCGTTTGGAAATGAGGAGCCCGCATGAACTTTTTAGACCAGACGTTTAACAACGAGCGCATCGATCTTCATGGCAAGTCGTTTCACGGTTGCACCTTCAACAACTGTGAGCTCGTCTACGACGGCGACCGATCGCCGACATTCAAGGACAACCAGTTCATCGACACGGTGTTCGTCTTCACGGGGGCCGCAGTGCGCACACTGTACCTACTCGGGAACATCTACCATGCTGGCGCGGGCGGACATGAAGTGATAGACAAAACCTTCAACGACATCCGTGACGGAGCGATCCACGGCCACGAGGTGCGCACCATCGCACCACATACGGTGGATCACAGTTTGGCTTGAAGGTGGCAGTGGACTCACCCCCTGGGTAAGGAGGCCGCTCACATCTTCTCAGAAGCCACTCACAAGCCAAGCCTGTTAGGCCGCAGGGCGGTAACAGAGGGATACCGTCTCAAGCAGCAAGATTGCTCCCGCAAGTAGTGTCCGAGACAATGGTAACGCAACGGATCAACTCAATGAAAACAGTCCCTGAAGTGACAGGCAATAAACGGCGTCCGGTTGGCCTTCCCTTGACTGCACCAAGGCGCTTCCCGTGCTGCGTACGCTTCCGTTGTATACGCGTTGCCACGATGAACCCAATCCGAACAATCCAATCGAGTATTGCTTGATCTTCTCGGGACATAGAGGCGTATGATTGTGCCGAGCCTAGATAGACAGGAGCGTGCGCCATGCCATCAATCAGGTTTCGCTTCAATACCGAGTGCCAGTTGACGATAGAAGGGGGCTCTTATGAAGAAGCTTATCTGAGGTTCAAGGATTTCATGCACGGCGAAACGCCTATTTCTACCCAAGAGGGGCTGGAAATCTGTCCACCTGAAGATCCTATAATTTTCTTTGAGGTTGACGACCAAACCGACTACAACACCATCGATAATTTCAAGGGTGATTTTGTCGAGGATATCGTTGCAAACTGCTCAGACGATATCCAAGCAAGAATAGATCATCAGGCTATTCGTTAAGTCGCAAGTGGAGCCCACGACCTAACGATCTCCTTCACTTCTTCGTGGCTAGCCCAAGCGCTGCGCGATCCGGATAGCCGAGTGCAACCAGAAACATGACGCTCTTGCCCGCCGCGTGGGGTGAGAAGAATTCCGTCACTTCGTCATCGAAAAAAGTTAATCCGGTAGCGCCGAAACCCTGAGCGTAGGCAGCGAGATACATGCGACCCCCCGTGATTCCTCCCTCGAGCTGTGCTGCGCGATAGCCGCGGTTGCCAAAGTGTTCAAGCACTGCCGGTAGCGAGCAAAGGGAATAGACATTCACAGCCGCGTCACCCGCGAGGGCCTGGCCGAGGTCCAGCTGACCGGCAATCGCGCGGAAATCTCCTTCGCGCAGCAATTCGAGGGAACGCTCATCGCGCTGGTAGTAGTACGCACCGGGCGCGAGACCTTCGACCGCGTGCACGATCACGTAGTAATCGAGCAACGTGGAACCAGGTTCCAATACGTCGGCTGCAACTCCTCGGGTGGCGCTGTCGAGCACCGTGGACAATGCCGGGAACGTGATTGCGCGAGTGCGGTCAAACGCACGCGTGGATCCGCGTCTGCGAATGACATCGCCGAGCGAACGCCGAGACCGCTTTGTTTTCTCAATAGGTTCGAGGGGATAGTGCGGTGTTCCTGCAATCTTGGGTTTTGCTGTTGCCAACGGGCATCGCCAGGCCGCCGCCGCCGCCCCGTCCACCAGCGAAGACGCTCGATGCATATCGCGAATGGACGGATAGTCGACTTCCGAGCGCGACAGCGGTTCCGTCTCGAGCGTAAGTGTCGGCATCGGTGGCGCCGCCGGCATTGGTATCTCGCTGCAGCCGAGGGGTACGATCGTGAGTGCCGCTTCACGCTCCGCGTCGAGCCCCAGCAGCGCCTCGACGCGCTCGTCAGCAAACCCCAGCACAACCGTTGGACGTAACAACTCGGCATCCGCAACGGCGAGAAGATTGGCATGCAGGGTACCGGCATCCCAAAAGCAGTGCCGATAGGTCCGTGCCTGGTATTTCCATGCGTTTCGCCAATAGGTGGAAACACTCACCAGGGTGGCGGGGGCTCGCGCAATCGGTGCGTAAGCGCCAGAGGCGTCCGCCAGCACGGAACGGTAATCCCCCGTACGCAGTCTGTGCAACGCATAGTCGTTGGGACCGAAGTGGTACACGCCAGCGGCAAGGCCCGGCAAGTTGCCGGTCACGAGATAGAGGTCAATATGGTAGAGGGCCCCGGTGTTGGGATAGGCGCGAAAAACCATCTCGCCACCACCGGGATACTGCTTGCGCTTGATGATGCCGGCGGCCAGGTAAAGTGTGCGTGCGAGCACGTCGAGATCCGGAATCCGTTGCACGATACTTTGATCTTCGACTGCGGCCGGGGGGTTCCCGATCATGTCCAGCGCCGGGGGCGTCGCGGCCGCTAGGACTTTCGGATCAGACGGCAACGGTAAGGACTCGACGTCGCAATAGATCTTGAAGGGCCGGGGTTGGTTGCTCCAGTCGAGAAAGTGCGGGTCGCTGCGCTGCTTGGTCTCGCTGTGCTTGGTCGCCTCGTGATAACGAAGGGCAGCTGCGAACTCCAGATTTGAACTGGAATGGTTCATCGGCGTTCCGAGGCGTCCCACATGGGTTCGCTCAACTTCTCCGCGAGCGAAGAGAACACCAGGTTGGCGCTGATTCTCTGTTCACGGTACCGCCCGTATCATCCCTTGCTAGGTTCCTTGAATTTGGCTGCTTCCTCAGATCCGCCGGTTGCGTCGCCCTCGCTATAGGAGTGAGCGCCAGCGCCCGCCAGTTTTCCACCTTCTACGATCAGATACTCTTCCCTTATCGGTTTGTCGTCGAACCAACATTCCAAAATCTCCCGAACCCCTGCCGCATAACGAGCTTGCGCTGCAAGTGAGGTTCCAGACGTATGTGGTGTCATTCCATGGTTTGGCATCGTTCTCCAGGGATGGTCTCTTGGTGCGGGCTGCGGAAACCAGACGTCACCTGCGTAACCCGCCAATTGACCACTCTCGAGCGCCTTGGCGATCGCATTCCGATCACAAATTTTCCCACGCGCGGTATTAACAAGATAAGCCCCACGCTTCATCCTGTTGATCATCTTCTCGTCAAACAGATGTTCCGTTTCAGGATGAAGCGGGCAATTAATCGTTACAACGTCACAGACCTCAACCATGGACTCGACGCTGTCATGAACTGTCACCCCAAGTTCTCTTGCCACGTCCTCTGGCAGTCTGTGTCTATCGTAGTAGTGAAGTTTTACATCGAAAGGCTTCATACGTTGCAGAACCGCCAACCCAATTCGACCAGCAGCAACAGTACCAACATGCATGCCTTCGACATCGTAAGATCTGGACACGCAATCAGCGATATTCCATCCGCCTTTCAAAACCCAGTCGTGCGAGGGAATGTAGTTTCTAACGAGCGCCAAGATCATCATGACGACATGCTC
>SMWK01000259.1 GCA_004356895.1 Gammaproteobacteria bacterium | reverse complement strand
CGATGGCGGAGGGGAACCCGGAAACGATGCCCGAGAAAATGATCAGCGAGATACCGTTGCCAACACCACGTTCGGTAATCTGCTCACCGAGCCACATCATGAACAGCGCACCGGTCACGAGGGTGGTGGTGGCCACGAAGAAGAAAGAGAAGTTCGGCGCGAACGCGAGGCCCTGATTGGCCAGCGTGACCGACAACGAGGTTCCCTGAACGAGCGCAATCAGCAAACAGCCATACCGCGTGTACTGGGTAATCTTGCGTCGCCCCGATTCCCCCTCTTTGCGTAGCTGCTGCAGGCTCGGATACATCATTGACATCAGATTCATGATGATGCTGGAGGTGATGTAGGGCACTACGCCCAGAGCGAGGATACTCATGCGTTCGAGCGCTCCGCCCGAGAACATGTTGAACAAATCCAGTATGCCGCCCTGCTGCTGATCGAACAAAGCTGCGAGGCGGTCCGGATCGATTCCAGGCACCGGAATATGCGTACCCATGCGATACACGAGCAATGCAAAAAACACAAACAGCAAACGATTACGGAGCTCGGTAAGCCCCGCTTGAACGCCTGCCAGTTTTTGTCCCGTGCCAGTAGCCATCAGTCTTCTATCTTGCCCCCGACCGCTTCGATGGCCTTTTGAGCACCTTTGCTTACGCCTATGCCTTTTACAGTTACTGCACGTTTGATCTCACCTGAGAGCATCACCCGCGCCCGTTTGATGTTGCGCGAAATCAGGTTCGCCGCTTGCAACGAACTAAGGTCCACAACGTCTCCTGCAACCTTGCCGATCTCACTCAGGGTGACTTCAGCCGTTATAAGGCCCACGCGTGAGCGAAAACCGAACTTCGGTATTCGCATCTGCAGAGGCATCTGGCCACCTTCGAATCCTGGAGCAATGTTGCCGCCGGAGCGCGATTTCTGACCCTTCGTTCCACGGCCGGCTGTCTTACCCCAGCCCGAGCCATTGCCTCGACCTACGCGCCGTTTGCTCTTCTTGCTTCCCGCATTCGGGCCAATTGTGTTTAGCCGCATGTTACTCACCTTCCACTTTGACCATGTAGCTCACGCGGTTGATCATGCCCCGCACGGCTGGAGTATCTTCGACTTCCACCGAGTGGCCAATACGCCTAAGCCCAAGGCCCGCAACACACGCCCGGTGTTTCTTCAACCGGCCAGCGGTGCTTTTCACCAGGGTGACGCGTATCGCCTTGCCACTCATGCGGTAATTTCCTCGACGGTTTTACCGCGCTTTTCAGCCACCATCTCAGGCGAGTGGATCTGTGTGAGCGCTTTGAAAGTTGCGCGGATGACGTTCACCGGGTTGGTAGATCCATAACACTTAGCGAGAACATTGTGCACGCCAGCCGCTTCAAGCAACGCACGCATTGTGCCACCCGCTATAATGCCCGTACCTTCAGAAGCCGGTTGCATGTAGACCTTCGAAGCTCCGTGCCGCACGGAGATCGAGTACCAGATCGTCGAGCCATTGAGCTCTACTTCCACCATATTCTGCCGGGCAGCTTGCATGGACTTTTGAATCGCCAATGGCACCTCGCGAGCTTTACCACGACCGAAACCGACCCGCCCGTTACTGTCGCCCACCACAGACAGCGCGGTGAATCCGAAGATCCGCCCACCCTTGACCACCTTGGCTACCCGGTTCACTTGAACCAGCTTCTCTACCAAGCCTTCTTCACGTATCTCTTCGGTATACGCCATCTTCTAAAACTCCAATCCGCCTTCCCGCGCCGCATCCGCTAACGCTTTTATCCGGCCGTGGTACTTGTATCCCGAACGATCGAACGCCACTTTAATCACACCGGCTTTCTTGGCACGCTCTGCGATCAAACTGCCAACCTTCGTCGCGGCATCGACATTACCCGTGTTGTTACTACGCAATAACTTCTCTAGGGTAGAAGCCGACGCCAGCACCTTGTCGCCAGCAGGAGTAATCAACTGAGCGTAGATGTGCTGCGGCGTGCGGTTCACCGTCAACCGTACCGCACCGAGCTTGCGCATCTTCATCCGCCCCCGACGCGCGCGTCGTAATCTAGATACCTTTTTCTCGTGCATGTGCTCCTCTGCCCTTCGGTGCGACCTAAGTCTTCTTGGCTTCTTTGCGTCGCACCCGCTCGCCGGCGTAGCGCACACCCTTACCCTTGTAAGGCTCCGGTGGACGGAAACTGCGTATTTCTGCAGAGACCTGGCCCACCAGTTGTTTGCTGATACCGGAGACGACGATCTCCGTTTGGGTCGGCGTCTGGACGTCGATCCCATCGGGTAACTGATACTCCACCGGATGAGAAAATCCCAACCGCATGTTCAGTTGCTTGCCTTGTGCCTGTGCTCGGTAACCTACCCCTTGCAGCACGAGTTTCTTCTCGAACCCCTGGGATACACCGATCACCATGTTGTTCACCAATGCCCGCGTGGTGCCCGCCAACGCCCGGGCTGTTTTCTCGCTCGTGCGTGGGATGAATGTGAACCCCCCCTCATTCTGTACGATCTCCACGGCGCGATGGACGTCCAACTCGAGGGTTCCTTTGGCGCCTTTCACGTTAATACGCTGACCATCGAGCTTGATCTCGACGCCGGATGGCAACGTGACAGGATTGTTAGCAACTCGAGACATCTCGCAAACCTCGTTAAAAAACCGTAAACAGTACTTCGCCACCCACGCCTTGCGAGCGTGCGGAGCGATCTGTCATGAGGCCTTTGTTTGTGCTGATAACCGCAACACCCAGCCCACCGCGCACTTTCGGCAGATCCCTGGACTCTTTGTAAATTCGCAATCCCGGACGACTAACCCGATGGATTTCTTCAATGACCGGCCGCCCTTCGTGGTAACGCAGCTGGACGTTCAGCTTTGGTTTGGACTCCTTGGAGACCTCGAAGCTATCTATGTACCCTTCATCTTTCAGAACCTGACAAATGGCCATTTTGACCTTCGAAGAAGGCATAGCCACATCTGGATGGCTCGCCAACTGAGCATTGCGAATCCGCGTGAGTAAATCAGCAATGGGGTCTTGCATCGTCATCGAGAACCTCTACCAACTTGCCTTGACAAGGCCAGGCACATCTCCGCGCATAGCAGCTTCGCGCAGTTTGTTGCGGCCTAATCCAAATTTTCGATACACCCCATGCGGTCGACCGGTCAGCCCACAGCGGCGTTGCATACGTACTGGACTCGCGTCGCGAGGTAGTTTCTGCAGATTGAGCTGCGCCTCCCAACGCTCGTCATCAGGCGCGTTGCGATCGCCGATAACGGCTTTCAAAGCGGCCCTCTTCTTTGCGTACTTCTGGACCATACGCGCCCGCTTCTTTTCCCGCTCAATAACCGAAGTTTTAGCCATATCTCGCTTCCAGTTTCAGTCTTTAAACGGAAAGTTGAAGGCGCGCAGCAATGCCAACCCTTCCTCATCCGTTTGTGCCGAGGTGGTAATGGTGATGTTCAAACCGCGAATCTTGTCGATCTTGTCGTAGTCGACCTCCGGAAACACGATCTGTTCTGTGATACCCATGGAGAAGTTTCCGCGCCCATCAAACGACTGTGGGTTCAAACCACGAAAGTCCCGAATCCTCGGAATGGCGATGCCGATCAGGCGTTCTACGAATTCGTACATACGTTCGCGACGTAAAGTGACTTTGCAACCGACAGGCCAACCAGCGCGAATTTTGAAGGCGGCTTCCGACTTACGCGCATTGGTGACAACGGGTTGCTGTCCGGCAATCAAAGTGAGGTCATGAACCGCGTGATCCATGATCTTACGGTCGCCTACCGCATCGCCCACGCCCATGTTGAGTGAGACTTTTTCCAACCGCGGAACCCTCATGATATTTGCGAATTCGAGTGTTTCTTTTAGCCGCGGCCGGATCTCGTCCACAAATTGTTGATGCAAATTTGCCATTGCTTCTTACTCTTCGATCACCTTGTCGGTGGATTTGTAGAAACGCTCCTTCTTCCCGTCTGTGACGCGAAATCCAACTCGATCGGCCTTCTCGGATTCATCGTTCCAGATGGCGACATTTGACGCCTGCATCGGTGCTTCCTGCTCGACAATGCCGCCCCGCTGGCCGATATTGGGATTGGGTTTTTGGTGTTTTTTCACTAGATTGATGCCCGCGACGACTAGTTTACCGTTGTCGAGCACCTTCAGGACCTCACCACGACGGCCCCGGTCGCGCCCGGCAATGACCACCACCTCATCGTTTTTCTTGATCTTCAACATCTCATCAGCCTGCTTAGAGCACTTCCGGCGCTAACGAAATAATGCGCATGAAGTTTTCTGTTCTCAGTTCTCTCGTTACCGGGCCAAAAATTCGTGTACCCACCGGCTGATTCTGCGGAGTCAACATTACCGCAGCATTGTGATCGAACCGAATGATCGAGCCGTCCTGGCGCCTTACCCCTTTTTTGGTCCTTACGACAACCGCATTCATCACCTGTCCTTTGCGAACGCGGCCCCGGGGAATGGCTTCCTTAACGGTAACCTTGATGATGTCGCCGATACCCGCATAGCGTCGATGAGACCCACCGAGTACCTTGATACATTGCACACGACGGGCACCGCTGTTGTCGGCAACCTCCAACATGGTTTCTGATTGAATCATCGGTTAACTCTCGTGCCCCAACTCATTGGATTTCTCGCGTCCGCTCATCAATGCTCTGCAACATCCAGGATTTTGTTTTTGACAACGGCCGGCATTCCACTACGGTCACCTTGTCACCCACCTGGCACTCGTTGTTCTCGTCATGTGCATGCACCTTGGACGATCGACGAATGATCTTGCCGTAAACCGGATGCTGCACACGACGCTCAATGAGCACGGTGATCGACTTTTCCATTCGGTTACTCACTACCGTACCGGTTACCGCCCGTCCTGAGCGTTTAACCTCGACTGACTGTTCAGCCATTTTGCTTCTCCTGCATGACCGTTTTCACGCGTGCAATATCGTGCCGCGTGTCCACTAGAAAATGCGTCTGGCCAAGTTGGCCGCTGGCTTTCTGCATACGGTGATGAAACTGTTCTTTGCGCAGCCTCAAGAGCTCTTGTTCCAGTTCGTTCATACTCTTTTCGCGTAATTCAGATGCCTTCATTTCACTACTCGCCTACATCGCCGAACGTTTTACGAACACCGTTGGAAACGGCAGTTTCGCGGAAGCGAGAAAAAACGCATCACGGGCGTCGGCTTCCGATACGCCTTCGATTTCATACAGCACCCTGCCCGGTTGAATGAGGGCCACCCAGTACTCGACGGCCCCCTTGCCTTTACCCTGGCGTACTTCCAACGGCTTCTTGGTAATCGGCTTGTCCGGGAACACGCGGATCCAGATTTTGCCACCACGCTTAATACGTCGAGTCATCGCCCGCCGAGCTGCCTCGATCTGCCGTGCCGTCATGCGACCCCGACCCACAGCTTTGAGGCCGTACTCGCCAAAGCTGACACGGTTCCCACGCTGCGCCAGCCCGCGATTGCGGCCCTTGTGCTGTTTACGAAACTTTGTTCTTTTTGGTTGTAACACTACCTACTCACCCTAGCTGTGGTCCCAGATGACTGACCCTCTTCTTCCGTGCCGATGATCTCACCCTTGAAGATCCACACCTTGATTCCGATCACGCCGTAGGTGGTTTGCGCTTCCGCGACGGCATAATCGATATCCGCCCGTAATGTGTGCAGCGGTACCCGCCCTTCGTGATACACCTCCGAACGGGCAATCTCAGCCCCGCCTAGACGACCGGCCACGCGTACTTTGATTCCTTGCGCACCCAACCGCATGGCGTTTTGAATGACTCGGCGCATCGCGCGTCGGAACTGCACCCGGCGCTCGAGCTGCTGTGCCACGTTCTCGGCCACCAACAATGCATCCAGTTCGGGCTTGCGAATTTCCTCGATGTTTATGTGCACTGGTACGCCCATCAACTCTGCCACTTCTCCACGTAAACGTTCGACATCTTCGCCCTTCTTGCCAATCACGATGCCAGGACGAGCGGTATGTATGCTGATTCGCGCATTCTGTGCGGGTCGCTGGATGTCGATTCGGCTGATCGACGCCTGAGACAGACGTTTACGGAGGTACTCACGCACCTCGAGATCCTTCAATAGGTATTCGGCATAGTTCTTCTCTGCATACCAGACCGAAGTATGTTCTTTGACGATCCCCAGTCGAATGCCAGTGGGATGTACTTTCTGTCCCATACCTACCCTACTCGTCGGTAACCGTCACGGTAATGTGACTGGTTCGTTTCAATATTCGATCCGCTCTACCTTTGGCGCGTGGCTTGATGCGCTTCATTGTGAGCCCTGCATTTACGAAGACTTGCGAGATCTTCAACTCGTCGATGTCCGCACCTTCGTTGTTTTCAGCGTTGGCAATCGCCGACTCCACGACCTTACGAACCAGACCCGCAGCTTTTTGAGGGCTGAAACTCAAAATGTCCAGGGCATCGCCGACCGCCTTGCCACGTACCTGATCCACGATCAAGCGAACTTTCTGCGGAGATATCCTCAACCGTTTTGTCGTGGCACTTACTTGCATCAATCGTCTCCTAACGCTGCCGCTAACGGCGCGCCTTCCTGTCTGCGGCATGTCCGCGGAAGGTGCGAGTCGGGGAGAATTCACCCAACTTGTGACCCACCATGTCTTCATTGATGGACACCGGGATATGCTGGCGGCCGTTATGCACGGCGATGGTCAAGCCAACCATATCGGGAATAATCATCGAACGGCGCGACCAGGTCTTGATCGGGCGCTTCGTGTTGGTTGCCACCGCATGCTCCACCTTCTTCATGAGATGGAGGTCGACGAAAGGTCCTTTGTGGAGCGATCTTGGCATCGCTTATCTCCTACCTCGGCGACGGACGATGAGTTTGTCCGTGCGCTTGTTTTTTCGAGTCTTGTAGCCTTTGGTGGGAACACCCCACGGAGACACCGGATGACGCCCACCGGACGTTTTTCCTTCACCACCACCATGTGGGTGATCAACCGGGTTCATCGCCACGCCACGCACCGTCGGGCGTATGCCACGCCAGCGCTTAGCCCCCGCTTTACCCAGCGAGCGAAGGTTGTGTTCACTGTTTCCGACCTCACCCAGCGTCGCCCGGCAGTCGGCCAACACACGACGCATCTCACCCGAGCGCAAACGCAACGTCGCATAGGTACCTTCTCGGGCAACCAGTTGCGCGGACGATCCCGCACTACGGGCTAACTGAGCGCCTTTGCCGGGTTTCAATTCGACGCAATGTATAACGCTACCCACTGGAATGTTGCGCAATTGCATCGCATTGCCGGGGCGGATGGGTGCGGTGCTGCCGCTCTTGAGTTCGTCACCGGCTCTCACCCCGCGCGGGGCGATGATGTAACGACGCTCGCCATCCAGATAACGCAGCAGTGCGATGTTCGCCGTGCGGTTGGGGTCGTATTCCAAACGCTCCACCGTGGCCGGCACATTGTCCTTATCGCGCTTGAAATCGATCAGCCGGTAATGCTGCTTGTGACCACCGCCACGATGCCGTGTGGTAATGCGGCCTGCATTGTTTCGACCACCCGTTTGACTCTGCGCAGACAACAGCGGCTTGTAAGGTGCACCTTTGTACAGCTCATGATTGACCACTTTGACGAGAAAACGGCGTCCTGGAGAAGTCGGTTTCGCTTTGACTACAGCCATTACCCTAATCCATTACCATGAAGTCGATCTCTTGACCGGCAACGATCCGTACATAGGCCTTTTTCCAGTTCTTAGCTCGGGAAGTGCCTCGCACCGTGCGCTTGACCTTTCCCTTCACGTTCAACGTGGAGACGTTCTGGACCGATACTTTGAAGAGCACTTCCACTGCTTCTTTTATCTCCGGTTTGGTGGCGTTTTTCGCCACCTTGAACGCGTACTGATTGCTCGAATCCCCCAGTAGAGAGACCTTCTCGGAGATATGCGGCTCAATCAGCACGGTGTAGATTCTTTCCTGATTCATGCCAGCGCCTCTTCCACCTTCTTCAGCGCACCTACCGTCATCAGCACCTTCTCGTGACGGATCAGGCTGACCGGATCGATACCTGCAACGTCACGCACATCGACGTTTTTGAGATTGCGCGCAGACAGGTAAAGGTTCTCGTCTACCGACTCGGTGACGATGAGTACGTTGGCGAGTTCCAGTGTTTTGAGTTGTTCGAGGAGGGCTTTGGTTTTTGGGGCATCAACGGAAAAATCTTCACAGGCGACTAAACGTTCCTGGCGGACGAGTTCCGACAGAATGCAACGCAGCGCGCCGCGATACATCTTGCGATTGACCTTCATCGAGTGATCCTGTGGCTTGATCGCAAACGTCTGTCCACCACCTCGCCAGATCGGGCTGCGAATGGTGCCTGCGCGGGCTCGACCTGTACCTTTTTGCCGCCAGGGTTTGCGCCCGCCACCACGGACTTCCGAACGGCTCTTCCCCGCACGGGTTCCCTGACGCGCACCCGCCAGATAGGCGACTACCACCTGATGGACCAGCGCCTCGTTATATTCCCGTCCAAACGCGACATCGGAAATTTCTACACTGCCGCCGTTTGCTGCCAAGCTAAGGTTCATTTCCCGCATATCCTCTTCACCGGTGCTAACCTTTCACTGCCGGGCGGATGTACACATCACCCCCCGCTGGTCCAGGGACAGCGCCCTTGATCAGCAGCAGGTTTCGTTCCGCATCCACACGCACCACTTCCAGATTCTGAGTGGTGACACGCACATTCCCTAAATGGCCAGACATCTTCTTACCTTTGAAGACTCGCCCGGGGGTCTGGCACTGACCGATCGAACCCGGGGCACGGTGGGAAAGCGAGTTGCCATGGGTGCTGTCCTGACCACGAAAGTTCCAGCGCTTGATAACGCCGGCAAAACCTTTGCCTTTCGAGACACCCCGCACATCGACCTTCTGGCCTTGTTCGAACTGTTCCAGACCTATCTCAGAACCGACGCTCAAACCGTCATCCAGTTCATCAACGCGAAACTCCCACAACCCACGGCCTGCTTCCGTTTTCGCCTTGGCGAAATGACCCGCTTTGGGTTTGCTCACATGATTCTGCCGCACACTGCCCGTAGTGATCTGCACAGCGGTGTAACCATCGGTGTCCACGCGTTTGACCTGGGTGATGCGATTCGACTCGACTTCGATCACCGTTACGGGCACAGACGTACCTTCTTCGGTGAAGATCCGCGTCATGCCCCGCTTTCTACCTACCAATCCAATAGCCATTGCCCTTCTACTCCTAACTGTCGTTTCGCCAGGTACCCTTTTGGGGGACCCTACCTGCACCAGATACAGAAACCGCTTACCAACATCCCCCCTAAGCCACGGCAGGCTCCCCTGGGTTGGTAAACGGTCTACAACTATTCAACGACCCCCTATCGGGGTCTTGTCGAGCGCACCTTCTTCTGCTTTTTCCTGCAGGCCAAATGCCCGCCCGAAAGCTGTGCGCTAAAACGCCGGTACTACCGGCGTTTTGCTAATTCAAACTAATCTGTACTTCCACACCCGCGGCCAGGTCCAGTTTCATCAACGCATCCATGGTTTTGTCCGTGGGTTCGACGATGTCCAGCAGGCGCTTATGCGTCCGAATTTCGTACTGATCGCGCGCATCCTTATTCACGTGCGGCGAAATCAGCACGGTAAAACGTTCCTTTCGAGTCGGTAACGGAATCGGCCCTTTGACCCGAGCTCCGGTGCGTTTTGCGGTGTCCACGATCTCCTGGGTCGAAATATCGATCAACCGGTGATCAAACGCTTTCAGACGTATGCGAATATGCGGGTTTTGCACCGTTTTTTAACTCTCCAAACTCAAAAAAATCCCATCAACGAATTTAATGTTGGTAATGCCGTTGATGGGCGCTGCCCGTGAAACGGGACGCCGAACTATACAGACGGGTTCGTTGTCCCGCAATAAGTTTCTGGGGCCGGGCCGGGGCGCAGAGGAAGAACGTTTTGCAGACACGCCGTGAATACATCCCTGTAGGCTCGCACCCGCCATCCCTGGCGGGTGACGGTCTGCAAAACGTTCTTCCTCTGCGCCCCGGCCCTCATCCAACAACTAAGCGTTTCCCTTTGGTTAGGAATCGGCGCCAAGGGCGCCGGCGGCCGCTATGCATCCAAGTCCTGAAGGAGACGCCACCGCGCGGTCATGCCCGTTACCAAGATTCGAATCTGTATCAATGTCGAGGGCTGGGTGAGGTGGTCGTTCGTGAGCGGACCGTCACGCGCCAGGGATGGCGCGTGCGAGCCTACAGGGACGTATTCACGGCGTGTCCGCTCACGAACGACCACCTCACCCAGCCCGGGAATAGCCACCACACCTACTCGATGATCTTGGTAACGACCCCTGCACCCACTGTGCGTCCGCCTTCACGGATAGCAAACCGTTGGCCTTCTTCCATCGCAATCGGACAGATCAGCGTCACTAACATGTTGACGTTGTCTCCCGGCATCACCATCTCAACGTCCTGGGGCAACTCAACACTCCCCGTCACATCCGTCGTCTCAAAGAAAAACTGCGGCCGATATCCCTTGAAAAACGGGGTATGCCGTCCTCCCTCGTCCTTGCTCAATACATAAACTTCCGAATCGAAATTCGTATGCGGCGTGATGCTCTTCGGCTCCGCCAATACCTGACCCCGCTCAACCTCCTCGCGCTTTATCCCGCGCAGCAACACGCCCACGTTCTCACCCGCGCGTCCCTCGTCCAGAAGCTTGCGGAACATCTCTACCCCCGTGCACGTCGTCGTCTCCGTATCCCGTATCCCAACGATCGCTACCTCGTCCCCAACCTTCACAATCCCACGCGCAATCCGACCCGTCACCACCGTGCCTCGTCCCGATATCGAAAATACATCCTCAATCGGCATCAGAAAGGGCTGATCAATCGACCGAACCGGCTCCGGAATGAAACTATCCAGCGCATCAATCAGCTTCTGTACGCTCGGCATCCCTATCTCGCTTTCGTCTCCCTCCAGCGCCTTCAACGCACTGCCTAGAATGATCGGCGTGTCGTCTCCAGGAAACTCGTACTGATCCAATAGCTCGCGCACTTCCATCTCAACCAGTTCAATCAGCTCATCATCGTCCACCATGTCCACTTTGTTCATGTAAACCACGATGTTCGGTACACCCACCTGCCGCGCCAGCACAATATGCTCCCGCGTCTGCGGCATCGGTCCGTCCGCTGCACTCACCACCAGAATCGCTCCATCCATCTGCGCAGCCCCCGTGATCATGTTCTTCACATAATCCGCGTGACCGGGACAGTCAACGTGAGCGTAATGGCGCTTCGTCGACTCGTACTCAACGTGGGAGGTCGCTATCGTGATCCCACGGGCCTTCTCCTCCGGCGCATTGTCAATCTGGTCAAAATCTTTTATCTCGCCACCAAACGCCGCCGCACACACCTTCGTCATCGCCGCCGTCAACGTCGTCTTACCATGGTCTACATGGCCAATCGTGCCAACATTTACGTGCGGCTTCGTCCGCTCAAATTTCTTTTTGGCCATT
>SMWK01000258.1 GCA_004356895.1 Gammaproteobacteria bacterium | reverse complement strand
GTCTCGGGCGACGCGACGGGTTCAGCCATCAGCATGCTTCGAATGATGGCATCGCTAACTCCTAAGTTCTTGAGTCGCGGGATATCTTCGGCCGTTAACTCGAAGGCCGATCCGGTGCTGCGGATGATGTTCACGACTTCCTCATCGCTGTAGCCTTGTCGGCTCAGCTCGATCACGTCGTAAATACTAACCGCCCACGCCAGGCTGGCGAACCCGATCGCGAACAGCGAAATTGTGTAACGAATAATGCCAACCATGCGCATGCCCCTTGGAAAGCGTCAATCCGGACTTGTAGATATTTCCAGTTGGTGTAAGAGAGCATAGAGATCTGAAGCTGAACAAAACCTGTACCTGCATGAAACGCAAAAACCTGACCTCAACAACGAAGAACCAGCCTATCTCCAACTTATGCTATTGACCTAGTACACTTCAGTGCGGAGCGCTCGTTATTGACAACAAGCGATCGTTAACACATCCAGATCACGATCCTGAGTCTCGCCGCCGTGCAACAAATATTGGCAACTTGCCTATTGCGCCAAAAACCCGCCCGTTGATTGAATGTAAGTATTGTCACCGGCTTCCACCCAGACCGCGACTGCTTCGGCACCGACCGGTGCTGAAAAAGTATAGGTAGCTGACCACTCATCGTCGCGCCAATCGAGGGGCTCTGTATGCACTTCTCCTGCAATGAAGTCGTAGTGCAAATCTCTGCTGCGGTTTTCACCGGAGAGGATGTTGGTTTGTCCCGATCTCAAGTAGGTCATGTATACACGAAGATGTTCGTAAACTCCCTTGTGGTTGGGCGTGAACGTTACCTTCACCAGGTTTCCCCTACCCATAACACGCAGCACTCCGACGTCACTACCGGTCGAGCCTTGCAGCCCCTTTGTATGTCGACGCCAGCTGCGCCATTCTTTACCTTGGAGGAACACACCGGGCGTATACACACCTGCACCAACCGCGGCTGCTTTGGATCGATGTCTGACGTTATGACCGGCATGCCCAAACGCGTCCTTCCAGCCTAAGTAGTCCCAGTAGGTTACGTGATATGCCACGGGGACCACGCGATTGAACAATTCGGGGTCTTGTTTCAACCGGGACAGCCATGCGTCCGCCGGAGGACAACTGCTGCACCCTTGTGACGTGAAAAGCTCCAACAAATAAGCCTGCTCAGATGGACTCTCGATAGACCAGTTAGAAGCCCAGCTAACGCTTGCGACAAGCAACACCAATGAAGTCATTGCCGCTCTTCTGGCCATCTGAATAAGCCTCTTGCTATCGGCAAGCACTCCATCTCGGAAAAAGGTTGTTGCCATTTCCCGTACCTCAAAAAAAACGTTCGCTTAAATCCCGCAGTTATTCACGCGTAATCGGCCAGGAACCGCCATTCCACCGGCTTGACCACAACTCGGAAGCCTGAGATTCTTCCATCGTGTTCGGGGAGAGTTCCGTTTGGAAAAACCGTTTGCCGCCTATCTAGGGGACGAGCCTTATATCTTCGTGTGTTATGCACACGAGGACCGCAAAATCGTCTATCCCGAAATGGTCTGGCTACGCGAGCAGGGCGCAAATCTTTGGTACGACGAGGGAATATCAGCCGGTAAGAACTGGCTGGCCGTCATTGGCGACTCCTTACTTGGAGCAGCCAGCATCCTTTTCTACATCTCGGAGCGTTCTCTTAAATCGGATCATTGTAATAGGGAAATCAACCTCGCCCTCAGTGAAGGCAAAGGCGTTGTTCCCATTTATCTCGAAGACGTCGAGTTGACTTCTGATCTCAAGGTGGGGCTCAACCGCGTTCAAGCATTGCATCGAGGCAAGGACGCAAATTATCAGCAGCACCTGCTGAGCGCACTCGGCCAGACCGTCGAGGCTAACCCGCCGTCGCCAAGTCAAAAAACGAAATTCCACTGGCCCCGTAGCGTTCAGATTGGGTTCACGGCGGCGATTCTGCTCGGCGTAAGCTGGTGGTATTGGCAAGAGTCTCAGCCGTCGTCGCCGATTGAGGTTGAACAAACCGCGTCCATACCAGCAGCTGCGATCCTGAATTCGGCGCCAAAGGTACGTGTCCCGCTTCAATTAGACGGCTGGGAGGACTGGAAGTTCGACGCTAATCCTGCGCCTTCGATGGTGATCTCCCCTGATGGAAAGACTGTCGTGTTCGTGGCAAGAGACAGCGGCGGGACCAGTTCGTTGAGGGTGCGGCGTTTGGAAGGTCTAAACACGATAGAACTGGCGGGAACCGAAGGTGCCGAACAGCCATTCTTCTCGCCGGACGGACGCTGGATCGGGTATTTCGACAGCGGGTTAATGAAACGCCTGTCCTTGAGCGGCGGTGACCCAAGCATCATCACGAATGTGAAAGGGGTGACTTACGGCGCCAGCTGGGGTCCAGACGACCGAATCTACTACGCGGAGGGTCGTTCCGGGCTGAAGTCGGTCTCCATCAGCGGAGGCAATCACCAGGTTGTGACCCAGCTCAACGCGGACCGATTGGAAGGGAGCCATCGCCTGCCCCATTACGTCCCCGGTCAACAGGTACTGCTTCTGTCGATCTTTATCGGAAGCCCACAGAAGCACGAAACCTGGGCGCTAAATCTCGTTACAGGTGAATTCCACTTTTTGTTCGACGGTCTCGCACCCACCTACATCGACTCAGGACACATCGTCTTCGCGCTTGCGGAGATCGGTCCGGAACGGTCCCAGGAAGTGATAGGTGGATCACTCTGGGCAGTGCCCTTCGATGCGGACTCTATGGCGCTTACCGGAGCCAAACAGCTAGTCCAAAATGCTGTCGCGGGTCGCGAAGGGACGGCATACGCCGTCGCCCGCTCAGGCACGCTCATTTATCTACCTAAGCAGGGCGAGACCGTGGGAGAACTGGTGCTGTTGGATTCCAACGGTTCGCGCATGTTGGCGCAAGGGCCGATGTTTCAACATCCGCAGTTTTCCAACGACGGTAAATCGATAGCCGTTACCGCGATCGAAGAAGGGAAAACGCCATCCATCCGGATCTATGGAATTGAATCGGGAGCAATGCGTCAGTTTTCGGAGGGTGCGCGTTTTCCGTTGTGGGACCCTGACGATCAAGGGATCACGTTCATGAAGATCGATGTTGGTTTGGTCAGACAACGGTTAGACAGCGCAAAACCGGTCGAGACGGTGGTGCGCTACAAACGCATGATAGTCCCCGACGCCTGGATCAACGAAGGCCAGACCCTTGTTTACCATGCCATAAACCCAGAGACCAGTAGCCACGTCTACACGCTGGAATTCGGCAATGAACCCCGCAAGCTTTTCAGGCTGGGAGCGGCATCGCCGAGCATCACGATCGACGAGCGGTGGGTTGCATTCTGTACTTTGCCGCATAGTGTTTACGTCGGATCGTTTCCCGACGCCACCTCTTTGTCTACCGTAACCGACTCGGGTTGTGCACCGCACTGGGGCGCCGGTGACACGCGCCTCTACTACCAGAACTTCAACAGGCTTTGGGCCGTAAATGTAAATATCGCACAAGGAATTGTGTTCGGCGAACGAGAATTGATTACAGATCTTGGCTACCCCGGAATTAGCCTGTTCGACATAGACAAGATCGGACGCATCGTCTTCGCACGACACACGGACACTGCACCAAAGCCGCCGGTCCTCATGATGAATTGGGCGAGCATGCTTAATTGAAGGGAGTAAATTTAAAGACCGGACTCGACCCTTACGAGACATTCACAAAAGCACGATATTGATTGCAGACTTCCTGCGAGGTTAAGCCCTGGGCTACCAGCGGTGCCGCTGGCGGCGATGAAAGTCCCAGCGACCGTGTCGTTGATCATGGTGGATGTTTGCATGATCATCGTAATAGTAGCCGTCCCAGCGGTAATCGTTACGCCAATGCCAGCGACTTACAACATTGCGTCTATGCTGCTTGCGATGTTTCTTCTCGTGTTTGCGTGCATGGCGAATATCGTGGCCGTATCGATAGTCGCGCCAATCATATTGTCGATAACCATCTTTGTACTGGACGGGTGCCCGCTCGATTTCGAGTGCAAAACCTGGATCTCGATGTTCAGCAGCGGCTGGTAACGCAGCTGCCCCAGCGAGGGACACAACAACGCCGACTTGGATCAGGAAGTTCTTCATGGCTCACTCGCGATACTGTGAAGGTGGTAAAACAATAAGCCTTACCTACTGAACGCCGCCTTAATCATTTCTAAACAGAAACTGAACGGAACTGCGATTGGCAAGTTCAAGACGTGTGAGATTCGTCACGGTTGCGTGCCGTAATCCAACATAAAGTCAATAAGGCTCAAATGGAGATGCGGCGATGAATGCGACGGAGCGCACTCCGGAAGGCGCGACCAATCTAAAAAAAATACTGGTCGAAGACATCATAATCGGAATGTATGTTGCAGCGCTTGACAGGCCCTGGCTTGAAACGCCCTTCGCCATGCAAGGGTTTTACGTGCATTCAGATGCAACGATCGCCGGACTCAGTGAAACTTGTAGCTACGTATACATAGATCCCAGGCGCTACGACTCCAACCTGGTTGACAAGCTACATGGCTTGAGTGGCCGAAAACAACCTTCGGTTAACGCCAAGACCATCCGCGATCAACTCGTCCCTAAGGAACGTACTCGGTATCGCGACGAGGTGGAGATACCAGAGGAAATCGAATCAGCAAAGTCAACACTGGGCCACGCGGTTGAGGTGGTCGACGCATGCATTGCGAATTTGCTGGCTGGCCGTAAATTGGACACTGCCGCCATTGAAGAAGCCGTAAAACCCATTGTCTCCAGTGTAATCAGGAACAAAGAAGCCTTCTCAGCGCTTGTCCGCATGAAACAATTCGACAAGTACACCTATTCCCATGCGATTGCGTGCGCGGTATGGGCCGCCATACTTGGAAGGGAATTGGGGTACCCACCCGAAGACATTGAAGCCCTGTCCTTCGGCTGTGCGCTCATGGACATCGGGACAACCAATTTACCGCCCGAGCTACTCTCACAACCTTCGCAACTAGACAAATCGCAGCTCGAATCGATGAGGCGACACGTCGAGTTTGGCCTGGAGATTGTATCTGACACAGGATTATCCGATCAGACTACTGCGACGACCATCATCAAAACGCATCACGAACGATTTGATGGATCGGGATATCCAGACGGATTAACGAATTCCGAAATTCCAATCTTTGGTCGAATCGCGGGGCTTGTCGACAGCTACGATGCAATGATCACACCACGTCCTCATTCCCCCGCACTGACCTCGCACCAAGCCCTATTAGAACTCGAACGCAATGTCGACAAGCTATTTCAAAAGGAGCTAGTAGGATATTTCACATCCGCCATCGGAATATTTCCCGTTGGCGCAGTCGTTGAACTCAACTCCGGTGAGGTTGGCGTCGTTATCAAACAGCATCCCGATCGCCGTTTGCGACCAAAGGTCATGTTAATCCTGGACAAAGACAAACTCCCTCGAGCTGAGCTGACGGTTACGGATCTCGGATTCGAGGACGACGCTGACAACATCGCCACCAGCTGGATCTTGCACGAATTGCCGAAAGACAGTCATGGCATCGACGTGAGTCGATACTTCCTATGGAATCTCAACGGTGGTTGAAACCTGCAGTGCGGCAGTGGAAAGCTTTTTGCCTGAAGCAAACGGCCCGGCGATTTTGGCTGTCGTATCCCTGGAGAACGTCCAGTGGATCGCAGGACAGCATGGGTTGCGAGCCAGGGAGGCCGCAACACAGGAGTTCGGGTCGCGACTGCACCAGTTAGTCCGGCAAGGCGACGGCTACTTCCGTGTTTCGGACGACCATATCTGCCTGGTATTTCTTGATCTGATAGACCGCAATCATGGCATTCTCGCGGCCAAGAAGTTGGAGAGTTTGTTTGCCAGCCCATTGGTGTTAGAGGGCGCCCAGATTCCACTGATTGTCAGGGCCGGGTTGGTTAATTTCACCGGTTGCGCTTCCGTACGTAAGGCGGATCTCATTTATCGGGCCGCAGAGATGGCTCGAGAAACGGCGCATGAGCAGGGTAACTGCTTTGAAATCCTGTCCGCGGAGGAGCGACCTGCTCTGCAAGACACCAACCTGGTCCAAGACTTTCAGCGCGCGATGGAAGATGGGCTTGTCTCGCTCGACTATCAACCCAAATACCGGCTGAGTAATGGAGACCTGGTTGGCGCAGAGGCTCTAGTGCGCTGGCGTCGTGATGGCGTTGTCGTCCCACCAAGCGAGTTCATTCCAAAGCTGTCTCACGATCAGACGTGGGAAATGACCATATATTGCATTCGCCGCGCTATTCGTGAAATGCAGAACTTCGCCTGCAATGTTCCCATAGCACTGAATATTGATCCGTCTGTACTTGATCGACCAGCCTTTCTCAGTTTTGTTCGCAAGGAACTGCGTTTATGGGACGTCCACCCACAGCAATTGGCATTCGAAATTGCGGAGACCACCGCAATCGCGGATTATCACGACACTCACGAGTTACTCAATGTGCTGCGCGACGCTGGGCACCTTATTGCGATGGACGACTTCGGAACCGGGCAAGCGACCCTGCAGCACCTGCGAAATCTTCCTGCTGACGAAATTAAGATTGATAGCCAGTTTATCACCAACCTCGTGACCAACGAGCATGATCGCAACATCACGAAAAGCATTATAGAAATGGCACATCGATGCGGGAAATACGTCGTTGCCAAGGGCATTGAAGATGGAGCGATCGTTGCCCTGTTGATCGATCTGGGTTGTGACATCGGGCAGGGATTTTTTCTCGGCATGCCGATGTCGCAACACCAATTCAAGACATTGAGCGGCTGGATCAAGGATACCAACATGGCGGCACCAATTTCGGCCAGCCAGGGATGATCGATTAGTCTAGAACTCACCCGCACAAGCGAAGTGCCCGAATAGCGGACTTTGAGGCATCTTGGGTGTGGCCGGATTCAAGCGAATTCGGCTCAAAGCCGCTCCTACCAAGTTGTCAGCTGCCCTCTAGCGGTTAAAAGCTTGCGGTCACCGTGGCGACGATGTGCTTCGAACCGTTAACCGAGTGCTGAACTACCGGCAAGTCGGTTATCCCACCTGGACCAAACAGTAATGCAGATCCCTGAATACCCGCGTTGCCCGACCGGCACCGTACCTGGCCGACGTAGTCCACGCCATTGGCAAGATCCGATGCACGCAGATAACGCAAGCCCTTACCAGGCACACGCATGCCGGCGCTGCCCAGCCTGTTACCGTTGGCATCGAAAGCAGCACAGATCACCCGGGCAGGTCGATCACTCGTATTACTAGCGATAATAGCCGTGTCGGTCGTGTCGCGGTCGTCCGGACGCACATCCAACTCGGCGCGGAGCGCCATTCCGTCCCTGTCGATATCCACCACAACGTCCGATTCCTGGGCATATAAGGGGCCAACCAGCCCTAGCAGCAAGAGCCGTGATGTCAGTCTGAATAGTTTCATGAGATTCTCCCGTGTTGAACTGCGAACGCGCACCACCATCGATGCCGTTCTAACATCCTTAAACGCACCTGTTGGAATTTGGTTTACACCCAATTAAAAACTGGTTCGGAAAATTCAATGAATTGTTCGTCGGGTGACAATGCCACACCGACAGTGCTTCGCTTCACCCGGTATACTGATCCTCACATCGATGGAGGACACATGGGAACAGCAGAAAATAAAGAAATCGTTGGAAAGATAAGCTCAGGCGAGGTAGGTCTTCTTGATTTGTGGGCTGATGACGGCGTGTGGGTAATTCCAGGCATGGCGACCTTTCGCGGTAAGCGGGAGATCGCTGAGAAACTGATTGGTCCCGTCACTGACCTAATGGCAAGCATGGGCAGGGTTGAGGTTACCAACATGATCGCGGAAGGAGATTATGTTGTGGTAGAGCAACAGGCAGAAGACCGGATGACGAAAACCGGCAAGCCATACAACAATACCTACTGCATGGTTTACAAGATTCTCGATGGCAAGATAATTCAGCTTACCGAGTACTGCGATACAGCACTGGCGAAATCGGTTTTCTCCTGATCGAGGTTTGTTAGCGAACCGGCTTCAACACGAGTCAAAGGCAGCTCTTGGCCGATCACGCTTCCTCAAGGTTGTGCCAGCGTCCTACCCGGCAAACGCACATATCATCCGCACCTCGATGCTGCGGCGACCCAAAGCATCATCCGAGTCCTTGAGATCGAACGACGTATGCGGGCATGAGAGCGCCTTGCCAGGACGCGTATCGAGCTGCTTGAACACCATCATCTCGCTCGTCTGCATGCGCGGGAAGTAGTACAAACGATAATTAGGATTGAACACGGGCATCGACGACAGCCCTTTGCGACCATAGCCCGTGTAGTAGTAGTCGACCACGTCTTCTTCAGCAAAGCACCTGGCGTCGATCACCGCAAGCGGGTTTTTTTGCACCTCGCGATCGAAGGGTTGCCAGGTATTGTACCAAGCAAAT
>SMWK01000257.1 GCA_004356895.1 Gammaproteobacteria bacterium | reverse complement strand
CCTCGTCATACAACTGGACGAACACTTCGATCACGGCGCGGGAAAACCCTTCATCCAGGGTAAAACGGTCGCGGCTCCAGTCGAGGGATGAGCCCATGCGTCTCAACTGTTGAGATATGTTGCCTCCAGTCTGTTTCTTCCACGCCCATACCCGGTCGACGAACGATTCACGACCGATGTCGTGGCGATTTTTACCCTCAGCGTTCAACTGCCGCTCGACGAGCATCTGGGTGGAAATTCCCGCATGATCGGTACCCATCTGCCACAGGGTTCGCGAGCCCTTCATGCGCTGGTAGCGAATGAGCGTATCCATCAGCGTATGCTGAAAGGCGTGGCCCATGTGCAAGCTGCCGGTTACGTTGGGCGGCGGAATGACAATGCAGTAACTTGGACCGTTACCATTTGGCGCGAAATAGTCCGCTTTCTCCCACTCCTCATATAAGGACTGTTCGATCGCATGGGGGTCGAAACTACTTTCCATCGGCTCCCTCGGAGTTCTGGTTATTGGACAGCCGCTTTATGGTACTTGTGATTTCCTTAGAAAGCGCTTTGAGTACCGTGCTGCGTAACTCATCTACCTGGCGGACGATCACCGTATGCAGCCAGGCATCAAGCGTCTCATCTATGCAAACCTTGAGCGCCTCGTTGAGCTCGTCTGTCGAGTCAGACGTCCACTCAATCTCGTATTGTTTTATGGATTCACGGGCTTGTTCGAGAATCTGTGCCGTGGATGTACTCCACTCATCACCCAGCAGTGCCTGAAACAGATCGTCGCCGAGAACCGTTTGCTCAGTGAACCCGCCGATGACCTGAGTCTCGGTTTGCGTTTGCTCACTTGGAGAGGTCCCTCCAACTACGACGTCGTCCAGTAAAGGTACCGGGGGATCGCTTTGGTCGGCCTGGGAAGTTTTTGATTCAACGGCTGCTGTTTTCTTGCCGCTCAAGGCAGTTTGTTCGTCGCTCAAGGCTGTTTTTTCGTCGCTCAGGGCTGTTTGTTCGCCGCTCAGGGCTGTCTCCTCACTCAGCAGAACGTGCATGGATTCGAGATCCCCGAGCAGGGCTTTGCGTGGATCCTTGGGTTTCTTGCGACTCATTGCACTTCCCAATCGTCGAGATCGTGGTGGAACAGCGGGTAACCGCGATCCCGGTAAAACTGGTATCGCTCCCGACCGCGACTTTTCGTTTCACCCACGACGATTTCCGCCACACGGTCGAAGCGTCCGAAAAACGTCGGAATTTCATCACTCAGGTTAATGAGTACACCGTCGTGTTCATGGGGGTCGTCCCAACCGATGACCACCGGTGCGCCGGCCGCAAACGCATCGTTTTGTCGTCCGTGTGGCATGAATCGCTGATCGGGATAGGCCCACAACAGATCGTCGAAATCCGTCGCACTTTGCTCGTGGTTGGTGTGGATGTACACCCGATTACCCGCGTCCACTGCCTTACAGGCCAGCCTGCAGGCAAAACGCATCATGGCGTTCAGGTCTACGTCTTCAAGAATGTAGAAATCCACCCGGGTCATGCCTGCTCTGTCAGGTAGCGAAACAACAAAGCCACTGGACGCCCGGTCGCTCCTTTTTTCGAACCACTAAGGTAGGCACTGCCGGCGATGTCCATATGTGCCCAGGCGCGGTTTTTGGTGAAGCGGGACAAAAAACAGGCAGCCTTGATGGCTCCTGCATCCCGCCCGGCGACGTTGGCCATGTCGGCAAAGTTGCTGTGCAGGCTCGCCTGGTAATCGTCCCATAACGGCAGCCGCCATGCTCGATCACCTGTCCAGTCCCCTGCTGCCAGGAGCGCGTTCGCCAGCACATCGTTTTTACTGAAAATGGCAGAAGCAACACTTCCAAGCGCGACAACACACGCACCGGTCAGCGTGGCTACATCGATAATGACGCGAGGTTTGTAACGTTCCGCATAGGCGAGCGCATCACAAAGCACCAGTCGACCCTCGGCGTCGGTATTGAGGATCTCCACGGTTTGTCCGGAATAAGTGCGAACAATATCCCCCGGGCGGGTTGCATTTCCGCCAGGCATATTTTCCGCAGCTGCCAGGATCGTCACGAGATTGATTGGCAGCCTGGCTTCAACCGCGGCACGCGTGGCGCCGAGAACGGTTGCAGCTCCGCACATATCGAACTTCATTTCATCCATCGCCGCCGGGGGCTTCAAACTGATGCCACCGGTATCGAAGGTAATGCCTTTGCCTATCAGCACAAAAGGTGCGTCTTTCGGTTTACCGCCTTTGTAGTTGACGATAATCATCTTGCCCGGGGTGTTGCTGGCCTGGGAAACAGCCAGAAACGCTCCCATGCCGAGCTCCCGCATGCGCTTCTCATCGAGTGCTGAAACGCTGGTCTTGTGCAGCCGGCCTAGCTTGCGGGCTTCGCCCAGGAGATAGGTGGGGTTGCAGACGTTAGGTGGCTGGTTGCCGAGATCCCGTGCCAGATCCAGGCCCGACTTGAGAGCTTGAGCAAGCCTTACGGCGCGCCGCACACTCGCTTTTGAGCGCATATCGGCATGCATGTGCAGGATTCGCAAGCGTGTCCGATTGCCGACCTTGTCAGGAGACTTGTGCTCGTTGAACTCATAAATCCCCGTGGAGAGCGCAAACAGGGCGTTAGCGGCTTTCCAATACAGGTCTCGATCGGTCACCTTCGTTGTTGTCAATGCCCAGATGGCGTTGGGGGTTGGTAGTGATCTGAGCGTTGCCACGGCCGCCGCTGTCATTTTACGAAACTGAATCTCGGTTTGTTCGTCATCGGCCCCCCCGGCGACGACGATACGTTTGACCCTTGAGGACTTCGCGAGGAGAACGGTGAGTGTCTGTCCGACCTGGTCCTTAAAGTCAGCGGTGGCGGCGTCGAGCAGCGCACCCTGTTGCAGTGCCCGGGTGACCTGACGCGCCGTTTTGAGGCCGGTTACCAGCGTCCCGGTGGCGAGCTCTGCGAGGGTGCCGGTTTTCGTTGAATACTTCATAATTGCAGTCGGTGTTTTTCAGGCGCGCAATTCTAATTTAATACAGGGACTTGGCATATGGTGGTGGCCGCGCGCTACGTAAACAAGGAATTGCTTCAGGTATTCGGCATGGTGATGATCATATTGCTCGTCGTGGCAGTGGGCGGACGATTCATCGGATTCCTGCAAGATGCGGCGCTGGGCAAGTACTCCGCTGACGTTCTGTTTTCGATCATGGCGTTACGCCTGCCTGGATACCTTCAGCTGCTACTGCCCTTTTCCTATTACATCGCGCTGTTGTTGACTCTTGGCAGGCTATTTGCGGATCAGGAAATGGTGATCCTGCAGGGTGGTGGGGTGAGCCCGGGACGGTTACTGAGGTGGCTGGCGCTACCCACCCTTGTCATCGCTGGCTTGGTAGCCTGGCTTGCGCTCGAGGTGACCCCCAACAGCCATGCCGATCTGGCGGCTTTCGTGCTGGAACAGAGGCTCAATCAGAATTTCACTTCGGTGGCACCAGGAACGTTCCACAGCTACTCAGGTGGTAATCGAGTTACGTATTCTGAAGATGTGAGCGAGGACCGCCGCGAGCTTAATCGTGTGTTCATCGCGGAGAAGAAGAAAGATGGCGGCGACGTGACTGTGTGGGCGGAGAAAGGTAGTCAGTACGTGGATCGCGACACTGGCAGTAGGTTTCTCGTATTGGAGAACGGGAGGCGTTATGAAGGAAAGATTGGCCAACTGGACTACCGGATCGTGGAATTTCGCAAGCTGAGTCAAAGGCTGGCTTTTGAAGAGGTGGCGGCATCAAGAGCGAAAACTGAATCGAAAACCACCCGTACCCTACTCGCGGCACCGGACATCGCGGCACAAGCGGAACTGTATTGGCGCCTGGGGTTACCCCTGTTTACGATAGTAGCCGGTATGATCGCGGTGGGTTTTGCGAGGGTCAAGCCACGCCAGGGACGGTTTGCCAAGTTGGTTCCGGGGCTTGGTATTTTCATGGCTTACTATTTGATTCTAGTCGCTTGTCAGAACGCGATGCGGGAAGGTGAGTTGTCCAGCGTGTTGGGCTTTTGGGTAGTGCACGGGTTGTTTTTGGTATTGGCAATCGTGCTCATCAGGCGAATTGCACGCCCGGCGAAGGTCTGATGTTCAACCAGATTGACCGTTACATCGGTAAAACAGTGTTGCTCGCGACATTTGTCGCTTTGCTCGCTTTTATCGGGATCATCAGCCTGTTCACCCTTGTCGACGAGGTGCGCGAAGGAAAAGCCGGTTACGTATTGAAGGATGCGTTGTGGTACCTGCTTCTGACTCTGCCGCGACGCGGGTACGAAGTGCTCCCGTACGTGGTCTTCCTTGGTTCGTTGATCGGTGTGGGCAGTCTGGCTTCGCGCTCCGAGATCGTTGTTTTGCGGGCGGCGGGTGTATCCGTCTGGCGGGTTTTCCTCAGCGTGGTCTGGCCGGCTTTGTTGGTTCTCACACTTGGCGCGATTGTTGGAGAATATCTGGCTCCATGGGGAGAGGAACAGGCCACAGCGCACAAGGCGCGCAGTAGTCAGGGCTCGGAGGTCATTTCGCTCCGGGGTGGTTATTGGTATCGGGAAGGGCGAATGTACATGAACGTCGCTGGATTTGGCGAAAACGGCGAACTCATCGGCGTTCGGCAGAGTTGGTTTGACGAGCAGATGCACCTCAAGGTATTGCGCAGGGCTGCTCGTGCTGAATTCGTCGTAGGCGAAGATTCTCATTGGCGACTCTTCGATGTCATGGAAACGCGTATCGACGAGACCGGGACCCAGGTTGAACGTTTCGACGAGCTGCGCTGGGACGGGCGTGTGGATCCTCGCCTCCTGAGTGTCAGGGTGTTGGTAGAACCACGCAAGCTGTCTTTGAGTAATCTTTATTATCAGATTGAGTACATGGTGCGTGAGGGGCTCAACCCAAGTGCCTATCAGCTGGCCTTTTGGGGCAAGATCCTGCAACCCTTTTCAGTGTTGGGGCTCGCGCTCCTCGCCTTTACGTTTGTACTCGGTCCTTTGCGGGAAGTAGGAATCGGCGTACGGTTGAGTGTCGGTATCCTCGTTGGATTGGCGTTCAAGTACTTGCAGGACCTGTTTGCACCGATGAGTATCGTCTACGATTTACCAACGGTGCTCGCGGTCGCGTTGCCCATCGGGATTTGTTGGGCGGTCGGGTGTTGGGGTGTCAGGCGCGTCGCTTGACCTGATAGATAACACGAGTGGACGAGAGCAAATCCGACCAGCTGCGGTTTTGTTTGTCGAAAAGTAACCAGACATAACCGAGCCCGAAACACCCGAAGCCAACAAGAGCCCCAGCGAACCTCAACGTAACCTGATTTAGCGTCATAGGTTGGTCGTTTTGAGTTTTTATCGTCAGTCGCCAGGCCAACATGCCGAGAGTCTGTTTTCGCGTTAACCAGAAAAAGGCAAAAAATCCGTAAAGTTCGAAAAACAACAAGGTTTGCACAGCGGCACCGAACACGTGGTCATCAGCAATTGCAACGATGGGAAACAGTGAGACCATCCACAGGGCAATTACCAGTAGCGCGTCATACAACATAGCGCCGAGGCGGCGCAGTAGCCCTGCTGGTGGTGGTGTTGAATCCATACGTCTAGAACGTAGCCTCGTAGTCGGCGAGATGCACCGGTCTTGCACAGAACTCCTCGCGGGTCATCGTCATGATGACTTCCGGATCGTGGACGTTCGCCCAGGCACGGCGACCGTCGGGTAACAGTGCACTCAGGTGACCGACTGTCGGTCCCTCCGGGCCATACATCACCGTGTAGGATTCCACTTCTGCGCGCCCGTGGTATG
>SMWK01000256.1 GCA_004356895.1 Gammaproteobacteria bacterium | reverse complement strand
TGTCATTTGCGCATCGATACGTTTTTGGATAGCCACCTCATCGACCCCGTCTCGCGCCCCCGCACGTTGCACCGCTGCGTCTCGATTCAGCGAGATGACCCAGATTTCTTCTACCACATCTTCCCAACCCGCTTCGAATAATACTGCGGCTTCGAGCACGATGATCTTCGCTGAATCCGCTTTACCCACATTCTCGATCTCGGCTTGCGCCATCAGGCGGATCTCAGGCCAGACGATGTTGGTGAGCCGCTCGAGGTTTTGCGGTTCGCCAAATACCTTACTACCCAGGATTTTGCGATCGATCTTGCCATCAGTGTCCACGATATCGCTCCCGAAGGTATCTACTACCGCAGCGTATGCCCGGGTGCCGGGCTGGTAAACACGATGTCCCAGCAGGTCCGCGTCGATGACATGTGCGCCCAGTTTCTTGAGGTGGCCTGCGGCAGTCGACTTCCCGCTGGCAATACCCCCGGTGAGACCAATGACAACCAATTGCGTGCCTCTATAAAAATAGTGAGCTGGGATATTAGCGGAACCGCTCAGCGCGGACTATTCATGAGATCATGAAGCGTCCGGGTTCGTGCACCGCGAGTCGCATGCTACCGTACTTCTCTTGATCATCTGCATCTTCATAGCTTCAAACAATGAGATATGCCGGTTAAAGTCACGTTCATTCATCCTGACGGGAGTCGCGAGGCTCAGTTTGCGCCGGTGGGTGATTCGGTCATGGATTGCGCGCTAGACAATGGGGTAGCGGGTATCGCCGCCCAGTGTGGGGGCGGGTGTACGTGTTCAACCTGTCACTGTTATGTCGAATCTCCCTGGTTCGAAATACTCTCTCCGCAAATAGAGGATGAGCGTGAGCTTCTGACCTACGTGGAAGACCGAAAAGACAACAGCCGACTCACCTGTCAGATCTTTCTGACAGAAGAACTCGACGGGATTGAGGTTCGTATCCCGCCTCGTGATTGGACTTGAGGCGTGATTAGACCTGGTCGGATACGCCTCGCACGAACAATGGTTCGATGCCGTAAGAGTCAGTATCGGCAAGGAGATCATCGTCTTTGGGTTTGGTCACTGCCTCGTTTGCGGCCGCAAGAACTATCGGCAGCAGCGTTGCGTCGCTGGAGGTATTGAGAAACAGGCCGGGACGCGAAAGCACGTAGTGTACCGCCCGAGTGAGTGCCTCTCCAGGATCGAGGGGCTTGTACCAGCTGAATCGTTTCCCATCGTCTTGTTCCTGCCAGCGTCGCCGTGCAATGGCTTTTATGGTCTGCATCGCCACGCCGCGTTCCTGGCACAAGGCATACAGTGCTTCGAAATCGTCGGCGTATTCGGCCTGCATCATGGAGAAGCTGTAGGGTAGGAGTACCGAGTCAAAGGGAAAACGTTCGAGGCTTAACAGGTGTCGAGCGGCAACGTGGGTGCCGTGGCCGGTGACGCCGATAAAACGCACCAACCCCTCATCGCGCGCCTCACTGAGTGCTTCGAGCGCGCCACCGGGCCCCAAGGCAACCTGCCACTCGTCTGCACCGACGAGATTATGCATTTGTATCAAGTCGATCTGATCTACGCCTAGGCGTTCGAGAGACTTATGAAGTTGTTTTTTTGCGCTTGCGGCCGTTCGTTCACCGGTTTTGGTTGCGAGGAAAAAATCACTGCGGCGAGTGGCGAGCCAAGGCGCCAGGCGTAGCTCCGCATCACCGTAACTGGCCGCGACGTCTATGTGGTTGACACCGTACTCATCGAGGACTTCCAGCACTTTGTCGGCGCGATCCTGGCGCATGGCACCGAGGGCCGCTGCGCCGAAGATCAGGCGGGTGCTGACGTGGCCGGTGTTACCGAAGGGAATGCGTTCGATCATCTGTTTTCCTAGTCCGGTATTTAGAGTTCCAGTGGCACGGACTGGGCAACCTTTGCGGGTTCTTTGCGCCAGACATCGGAAGCGTCGATATAGAGTTCGATGCCGTTGCCATCGGGATCCCTCATATACAGAGATTTGGTGACTTCATGGTCGATGGGTGTGGTTGTGATCCCTTGCTCGGTCAGGTAGGCGTTTGCCTCGCGCAACTCGTCTAAGGATGTTCCGATACTGAACGCTACGTGGTCGAGTCCTACCTCCTTTTTGCTGCTTTTTTCTCCGTCGCCACTTACCTCGGTGATCGCAAAATCATGATGATTGCCGAGCGTAAAAAAGGTCATCTGCCCGCCGTCGCCGTCGTAACGAGCACAAACCGGCAGCCCCAATACTCCGTGGTAGAACGCCTCTGCTCGAGCCAGATCGGAAACCTTGAGCACGACGTGCCCCAGCGCGTTTATTTTCATGACAACACTCCGTTGAGGCTGGATCCCATGAGATCCTCGAAATTATGCCGGAAGAAGTGCTCGCGTGCTTGCGCAGAAAGGCTCTCGGTGCTCGCCTGGAACCGCCCGTAGGGATTCCTCCCGCCTTCTACGTGGGGGTAGTCTGTGGAGAACATGCAGACCTCAAAGCCTGCTTGCTCGATGATCCATCCGGCGGGTTCGGTAGGGTAGGGGGTTACTCGTACTTGCCGGGTCATGTATTCGGAGGGTTTGAGTGAGAGTTCTTTGAGCCGTTCCTCGTGGCGGGCGAACGCCTCGAACGCCGAGTCGAGTTGGCGCATGAACCCGGGAACCCAGACTGCGCCCAGTTCAATGACGCCAACCTTGAGTGCAGGGAAGCGTTCCAGTACCCCGTCGAGGATTAACAGCGACAAGGCCTGCATGGGTCCTGCCGAGATCGCCATATAGGAAATTGACCGGAAGTTTTCGTCGCCACCGTGGAAATCCGCAACGGGTGGTAATCCGTTGACGGCGTGAGACGCAGGTAGCACTCGGTCTGCAAGACCGACGTGAAACAGGATCGGTACACCCGCTTCGCTGGCGCGAGCCCACACACCATCCAATGCGATGTGACTGGTGGCGTGATGCCTGGGGCAAGCCGAGGGAATCAGCAGCGCCTTGCAGCCAATCTCGATGGCTTCTTCCGCGGCGAGGGTCGCGCGATCGAGATCTGCCAGTGGTACGTAGCCGACTGGTAACAGCCGGGTATCCACAGAACAGAAGGATACTTGTGCACGATTAGTTGCACTGGCGGTTGCGTATAACACATCGAGGTCGTCGCCATGTTCGAGCCGTTCCAACAACACGTTGAAATAGGTTGGAAAAACGAGCTGGCTCGCAACACCCATGAGGTCCAGCACGCTGGGTCTGTCTTCTCGGCGACTTGCGCCGATTGCCCGGTAGTTTTTTCGTGCCATTAACTCCCTGGAATCGCTGGCACGGTGCTGAACGTCGTCCTGGAGTTTGGCGGCGGTGGCGACTTCTGCGTTTCGTTGTGTGCCGAAATCCGCGTCGACGATCGCCTGGACCCGGGGACCGATGCGCGAGTCGAGATAGGGTTGCAGCCAGTCTGCGGTTTCCATTACATGGGTATCTGCATCGTGTACTACACGGTCTTCTATGTAGGCCATCCGCCTTCCTCTACCAGCTACCAGGCTCCTTAAGAAGAAGGTAGGCCTTCACGTTTTCCATGGCAAGGGGTGGTTTGGCCAACCGCTCATGCAGGCGCGCTCTTCGGGGAGGATTGTTATGATGTTCTGATCGATGAGAAGCCGCGAACCGACTGGAGGGCGGATGAACAACGTGACAAACCCGTTTCGGCGGGGGCTCATAGCGCTGGGTATTGCGCTTGGGATCTTCGTGACCAATCTGGCCTTTGGATACGCAGGCGAGCTGCCAAAGTACCTGGGGTTCGACCTTTCCCCGAACGGTGCGCGCCTGTTGATGCTGGTGGACGGAGACAAAGGTTACGAGTTGACGGTTCTCGATCTGGTCACCAATGAGGAATGGCTGATCTATCAACCCACGCCCGAGGACGGATTGCTGAACTGGTGTCGTTGGGGAAATAACGCACGGATCGTCTGTTCGCTGCGCTTTTATAAAGGTATCTGGCGCGTAGGGCAGGTGATTCACACCCGGCTGGTCGGGTTGGATCATGACGGAGCAAACCTCATTACGCTGGTTCCAGGGGTCCGTAACGTGCACAGGCGGAACGTGCGCTGGGATGCCCAGGTACAGGATCGGGTAATCGCCTGGTTAGCAGGAGATCCCGAGCATATTCTGCTGCAGCTCAACCGGGATAAGCCAAATCGGCCGGGCGTCTATCGGCTGAACATCTACAGCAACAAGTTGACCCGGATCAGGAGCGCACGCAGTGTGGTGCGTCGTTGGTATGTCGGCAACGACGGCAAGCTGCTGCTGGCGCTCGGTTACGACCGCGAATCAAACCCGCTGATGTTTCGTGTCGAAGGCCCGCATCTTCGATCGATTAACTCAAAAGCATTTACGAGTGAGTTGCCTTCGTCACCGTTGGGATTTTCAGTAGATGGCAAGTATGTCTATCTGAACACGACCAATGGCGGAGATCGTCATGGGATCTATCGGGTTCGGATGAGCGACGGTAGTGTGGAGAGTACGATCTTTGAAGACCCTGAATTTGATGTGTTCGGCCAGTTGGTGCTGCATCCGATCAGCGGTGAGCCCGTCGGTTTGCGGTACCTGCGCCACCACCCGACGACTGTATGGTTCGATGAGTCGTTCGAGCGAATGTTTGCCGAGTTAGCTCGGGCGTTGCCCGGTAAACATTTCAACCTGGAGAGTGCGGACAGCAGCTATTCCAAAGTGGTTGTTACGAGCTATGGTGGTGTTGCACCAAGCCACTACCTCTATGACCGGTCAAGTGGCAACCTTCGTTTGCTCGGATATCAGTACCCTGAACTTGCTCACGCCTTCGTTGCGGATCTCGAGCCCGTGACCTATCGGGCACGGGATGGGTTGATCATTCCCGGATACCTTGCGTTGCCGGAAAATCCCAACGGTGGGCGTTTGCCCGTGATCGTGTTTCCTCACGGTGGTCCCTATGATCGCGATTCCGCGAAGTTTGATCATTGGACACAGTTTTTCGTCGGTCTGGGATACGCCGTATTGAAACCCAATTACCGTGGCTCCGTCGGCTACGGACAGACCTACATGCGGGCTGGATTTCAGCAGTGGGGGCTGAAAATGCAGGAAGATGTCATGGACGGACTCGACTGGCTCGTGGCAGAGGGTATTGCTGATCCGAACCGGGCTTGTATCGTTGGGTCGAGTTATGGCGGTTACATGGCGCTGGTATCCTCATTCAAGGCGGTTGGGCGCATTCGCTGCGCCGTAAGTCTTGCAGGTATGAGCAATCTCAAACGAATGGTGTCGCGAATCCAACGTTTTGACCTTGTGGAACGGAACCGATCGCGGATTCAGTACGGACCATCGCTGCTCCTGAATTCCCCTTTACATCAAGTACGCCACATTGGTGTGCCACTGTTAATCGTGCACGGGGATCTCGATACCATCGTCGGAGTTCGTCATTCGCGGGAACTTGCTCGCGCACTGGCCGTGCACGAGAAACCGTTCGAGTATCTGGAGCAGGCTGAGGGCGATCACTTCTTGAGTGCACGGCACCAGCGCATGGAGTTTTTCGCCACGATGGGCCGGTTCTTGGAAGCGCACCTCGGTACTGGCGATGCCTGGTTGGGGGGTCAGCCCGGAGGGGGTGACTAAAACGGGGTTTAGATTCACGTCCTATACTTAGGCTGGCATACCTTTTGGACGAGATATGCGCTCAGGCATGTCGATATCACCGCTGCGCGTGGGAACCTTAAAGCGTCTCATGGCGGATCATCAATATTTTTCCGATTGGACGGTCGATCAGATTCGTGCAGTCGAGTCGCAAGTTCACGTCGTGCACGCCCAACCGGGAACCGAGTTACTCGGGTTGCAGGAAATGAATCCTTATGAATTTTTTCTTCTGCAAGGGCGGCTGCAGCTTCAGTCTGCATCGGGCGAAACGCGGATATTGTGTCAAGGGGAGCTCGATGCGGGGTTCCCCATCGCACATCTACGGCCCAGTCAGTATCAGGTCAGCGTCCTCGAAACTTCCGAGTTGATGCGTATCGAAACTTCGCAGTTGCGCCGCTTCGTCGCCAAACGGAAGAACCCGGTTCGATTCCGCCTGGATGGTGAGATCGTTGGCGGTACCTGGCAGAACCATGCGCTGGTAGTGGAGTTGATGAGGCAGTTACGTGACCAGTCTCTGGAACTACCCGCAATTCCTGGAATTGCGCTCAGGATTCGGCGCGCGATGGCGAGCCCGGGCATCGACATGGAGAAAATCGCGACAATAGTGGCTGCGGATCCAGCAATTGCCGGCTCCCTTCTGAAAATAGCCAACAGTGTAATTTTTGGGGCTCAGAGTCAGTGTGAGACGGTGCGCGACGCATTGGTGCGAATGGGTATGGAAACTGCCCAGAACGTCATTTTCACCTTGTCGACCAAAAATCTTTTCACCGCAAATCTGCCGTTTCTCAAAAAACGCATGTTGGAAAGTTGGCGCCACGCGATAGACATCGCTTCCTTGAGTGCGGTGCTTGCCCGGTATAGCCCCGGGATGGTCACAGACAAGGGGCTACTTGTCGGCTTACTTCATGAAGTCGGGGCGATTCCGATCCTCAAGCTGGCGGAAGCGTATCCGGATCTCTCCGCGACCCCTGGCGTGCTGGATGACCTGCTGGCGGCGCTGATCCCTATCGTCAGTCCAAACGTCCTTGAGGCGTGGGGATTCCAGGAGGAGTTCTCTGAGGCCGCTCGCAACCATTCGAATTGGTATCGGGATCACGCGGGCGGACCCGACTACGCGGATCTGGTTGTTGTGGCGCACCTCCACTCACTTGTGCGCAAGCGGGCGTTTCACAAGCTTCCCAGGATTGATGAGACACCGGCTTTTCAGAAGCTCGCGGCTGGTCTGTTGTCTCCACAGTTGAGCCTGCTGGTGCTGGATGAGGCGCGCAGCCAGATCCAGCACCTGAGGCGTTTGCTCGCCTAAAGAATTGAAATAAAAGGTATAAATAACAATATATTACAAACTATTGTTATTGCAGTTTCACTGAACTACTTCTTCACGATTTCTCAGCTTATGGATGGCTTTTTTATGTCACATTGTGAGGCATTGTCGTGGTTGGAGTTGCGCCATGCGTTATGTTGTGTTGGTCCTTGCGATCGTAGCCTTTATGCCTGCGCAGGCACTGGAACCCGCTTCCGACATCAAACTGGATCTTTCCCATCCCAATGGAGTAACCCAGTACAGGCTCGATCACGCAACAAAGGTTACCGGCTGGCGAGTCGCCAAAGACTGGTATTTTGGCCGTCAGCGTGGCTCAGATTCCGGATTGACGCTGGTCTGGCAGAGTAAGCAGAATCAGCTGAGCTTGTCCAAAGACGGGATTCGTCTTACCCGCCGATTCTAACTCCCGCGGTTGCGCCGCCCTCCCTGACCAATTGTTCCCAATACGGTTCTATTGACGCTGCAGACTGGACGCCTGGTTGAGAAGGTCCCATCCTTTGAGAAATTACTCAGGAGATCGGGATGTCAGAACTCGTCGCGTTAATGGAAACCAACAAGGGGACCATTCGCCTCAATCTCTTCGCGGATCATGCGCCGCTCACGGTGGCCAATTTCGTCAACCTTTGTCAGCGGGGTTATTACGACGGGCTTGCTTTTCACCGGGTGATCGCGGATTTCATGATTCAGGGTGGCTGTCCACAAGGCACCGGCACCGGTGGTCCGGGGTATCAATTTGCTGACGAGTTCAATCCTGAACTGCGCCACAGTGCGCCTGGCAGACTGTCCATGGCCAACGCCGGCCCGGGTACCAACGGTTCCCAGTTTTTCATCACGCATGTGGCGACGCCCCATCTGGATGATGCTCATACAATCTTCGGAGAGGTCCAGGACGCGGAGGATCAAGCCGTCGTGAACAACATCGGACAGGGCGATAAAATCGTCAGCATCGCGATCGAAGGAGACAGCGCTGCGTTGCTGGAGGGCCACGCAAACCAGATTACTGAATGGAACGACTTATTGGAAGACTGATTCATTTGGGAGACGAGCGTGGGACCGATTAGGAACATTTACTCGTGGCCGTTGGCGGCAATACTTTTGAGCGCCTGGTACAGCGCTGCAGTCGCCGCGGAGATTGTCCGCGAAGAGCGTGCCGTGTCGGGTTTTGCGGCAGTTGTGGTGTCGGGCACAGGCGTGATCGAACTCACTCAAGGACGGGGCGAATCGCTGGTGATTGAAGCTGACAGTGATGTGCTGGATGCCATCACTACCCGTGTTGAAGATGGTGTACTTCATATTGGCCGTAAATCGTGGTCTTGGTTCAATTTCGGCCCGACAAAACCGGTCGTCTATCACCTTCATTTCGAAACGCTCGACAGTTTGTCGTTGTCCGGTAGCGTTAAGGCCGTGGCCGACACGGTGAGCAGCCATCGTCTGCGTATCAAGGTGAGTGGTTCCGGTTCTTTGGTGTTCGAAGAACTGCATGCTACAGAGCTTACAGCTACCGTCAGCGGTTCGGGATCGGTGCACGTCAAATCCCTCGAGGCAGACGAGTTTGATGGTCGCATCTCTGGTTCCGGCTCGATTACTATTGGTGGTCAAGTCTCCCGGCAGCACATCCGCATTAGCGGGTCGGGTGATTATCTCGCGGCGAACCTCGAGGGGGCTGCAGTGGACGCAT